>JANNHC010000101.1:0-6384 GCA_031404215.1 Acidobacteriota bacterium | reverse complement strand
CACCGTCATGGGCCTGCGGGCCCTCGGGCACCGGACGATGCTCGTCGCACATTCCGAAGGCGAGCTCCGCCAGCGCGCGAAGGAAGGGCTCGACCTCCTGCCGCTTGCGCCGAAGACGGAGATGGACCTCACGGCGGCGTGGCGCCTCTCGCGGATCATCAAGCAGCTCAAGCCCGACATCGTGCACGCCCACGACCCACACGGCGTCGCGATGGCGGCGTTGGCCTTGTCGATGAGCACCCAGCTTGCAAAGCCACCGCTCGTCGCCGCACGCCGCGTGGATTTCCACCTGCGCGGCAGCTCGTTGTCGCGGTGGAAGTACCGGCAGGTGGACTGCTTCATCTGCGCCTCGGAGGCCATCCGCCAGATGCTCGTGGGCGACGGCGTTCCCGCGGTGCGTGCGGTCACCGTCCACGAAGGCATCGACCTTGCGCGGGTCGCGTCCGCGCCGGCGGCCAAACTCCACGAGGATCTCTGGCTACCGCATCACGCGCCGATCGTCGGCAACGTGGCCGCCCTCGTGCCCCACAAGGGGCAGCGTCACCTGATCGATTCCGCCAGGCTCGTGCTGCCTCAGGTACCCGATGCACGATTCGTGATTGCCGGCGAAGGGGAACTGCGGCCCGCGCTCGAACGCCAGATCAAGGATCACCATCTCGAAAAACACGTCTTCCTTGCCGGTTTCAGGCCCGACGTGCTCTCGCTTCACAAGGCGTTCGACATCTTCGTGATGAGTTCCGTGACCGAGGGCCTTGGCACGTCGCTCATCGACGCAATGGCCGCGGGGAAACCCGTCGTGGCGACGACGGCCGGAGGGATACCGGAGGTCGTGGTCGATGGAGAGACCGGGATTCTCGTGCCGCCGCGCGATCACGACGCCATGGCGGCTGCGATCGTGAAGCTGTTGAAGGACGACGGGCTGCGACGGTGCATGGGGGAAGCCGGCCTCGCCAGGGCCCGCGCGATGTTCAGCGCCGAGCGAATGGTGCAGGACACGCTGCGCGTCTATGAGCGCGTCGCCATGCATCCGCATCAGGAGGCGTGATCACCTCACCGCCGCCAATCCCGACTTGCACCCGGAGCGACTGCGTGGGCAGTCGTCGAACGTCACCGCCGCGCCGTTCTGGGAAAACGTCACGCCCCGCGCGATGCGTGACGAGGGAATGCCGTCCGGTTCGACCAGATTGACCTGCCCGACCTGCTTGCGGCTTTCGCCGTCGAAGATACGGAGCTGGTAGCCGTTGATGATGAACCCGACCCGGAATCCGTCGCGCGCCCAGGCGATCTCCTCGCAGTGCTCGGCGCCGGGGGCGAGCGACGCGACGTGTACCGCATCCTGCCTGGTGGTACCGATCCACATGGTCTCGCACCATCCGCCGGTACACGGCTGCTTCCGTACGAACGCCATGCGGCGGGCCTCCGCCGGCGCAGCCGACATCAGCTCCTGGACGGCGCCCGCGCGCTTGCCGGCAACATACGCCGCGGCGGCCGCGGCGATCGTGAACGCGAGCAGTACCGCGACGTTCAGCCGCGCTTTTGCCGCACGCGAGGCCGGCACAGTCCTTTGAGCGGACATTGGGTATCTCCCTGTTGCCTGCCGAAGCCGCAGGCGTTCATCATGCCGATGTGGCACAGTGAAAAGTCGAAGCGCACCGGGTCATCCGGGCTCAGCGCGCGAAGCGATGCCGTGATGTCCGCCGCCATCCGCCAGCCGGGACTCGTGTAGTGTGTCAGCCGCAGGCAGCGGCCGAGGCGGATGACGTGCGTATCGAGAGGGACAATCAGCTTCGAGCGCGGGATCCCCCGCCAGACACCCAGATCGACTTCGTCGGTGCGCGCCATCCACCGAAGAAACAGGTTCAGCCGCTTGCAGGCGCTGCCGGCAGAGGGACGGGGGAAGAAGTAACAGACGCCGGGACGGCGTGGCTGTCGTCCGTATGCGCGGCGCATGTCGAGCGCGAGGGCGCGGGTCGAAAAGCTGTCGAGCGCGGGACCGATGTCCTCGTGCTCGTCCTTGTACCCTTCCAGGAAGAACCCCTCGACCGATCCGGACCGCTCCAGCATCTGTCGCAGAATCCAGATCAGCGCGACCAGATCGTCGCCGCGGATCCAGCGATGCACCATCGCGCGCATCGCCGCCGATGCGCGCTCGGGCTCGAAGCGGCGCACGAAATCGGCCGGCCGCGGTCCGAGGATCGCAAACAGCGTATCGATCGAATTGAGCACGCTTGCCACGCGGCCGAACGCAAGCGCCCCCGCGCAGAATCCAGCGACCTCACGGTCCGCCGGATCCGTGTACGGCCTGACCCTGTGCACCGGATCGCTCACGGAGTCTGTGCGGTTGTAATCGTGGTACAGCGTGTCGAGTCGGGAAGAGAGCTCGACGTCTCTCGCAGGGGACGGCATCGTGGCGCCACGATCATAGACCGAAGCGGGTCACGGACGAATCTCGGGCCGGGACCACCAGAGTCTCGCGACAAGACCGCGGAGAGCCTCGCGCAGAGGCACGCAGCGGATTCGTTACGCCAAGGCGGTCTTCGGCAGCCCTCGGCCGGCTGTTGGGATGTCAGCCCAAATCGTGGGATCGAGCGTAGTGAACTACGATTGTCTGTTTTCTCTGCGCCCTCCGCGATCTCGGCGCGAGATCCCCGCGATCTCTGCGCGAGATCGATCAGGACCCCGCCGTGATCCTGATCGCAAGCGCCCTGGTGTTGTTGGTCTCGGCGGTCTCTTCGACCACGTCGTCGGCGTCGGCCACGGCGATGATGTAGTACAGAGCCGCCGCGGTCTGGGCGGGTATCGTGAGCGGCGCCGCGGCCGCATCGGTGGCCCCTGGGGCAACAGCGGAGACCGGCCGGCTGCCGATCAGCACGTCGGCGGCATCGAACGTGATGTTAGCCGACAGGTAGAACCGCGTCGTCGACGCCGCCGCCTGACCGCCGCCCGCGTTCCTGACCGTGTCGGTGGCGGAGATGGTGGCGCCCGCTACGGCGGTGGATGGCGAGGTCAGCGCCGACACGGTGAGATCGGGGCCGACCCGTGTCGTGCCGTACGACACGTTGTTCGTCTCCGCCGATTCCACGACCGCGTCGTTGGCGTCGGCCTTGACCAGCACGAAGTACGTGCCGACCGCCGTTCCGGCCGGAATGGTCAGCGCCGTTGACCCGGCACTGGTCGCGCCGGCGGCCAGCGGTGGCACGGCGCGGCTCCCCAGGAGCACGTCGCTCCCGTCAAGCGAGAAGTTCGTCGAGAAATAGAAGGAGGTTGTGGACGCGCCCGCGGCGCCGCTCCCCTGGTTCTTCACCGTCTCGGTCACCGTCAAGGCAACGCCCGCACCAGCGGCGGTCGGCACCACCACACTCGATTGGATCAGGTCCGGTCCGATTTTCATCGCAAGACTGAACTTCGCGTTGTTCGCTTCCTGCGTTTCCGCAACCACGCCTGTGCCGTCCGCCTTGGCGACGATGTAGTAGACGCCGGCTGGCGTGCCTGCGGGAATCGAGAGCGGCGTCGAGGCCGATTCGCCGACCCCGGCTCCGAGCGCGCCGGTCGGACGGGTTCCAAGAAGCACGTCGGCAGCGTCGAGCAGCACGTTGGCCGACAAATAGAAGCTGGTGACGGACGCGGTCGCGCCGCCGCCACCCTGATTCCTTGTCGTGTCTGCGACCGTAATCGAACCTCCCGCGGAGGCGACAGCGGGGGTCGTGAGCGACGCCATGACGAGGTCCGGGCCGACCGCGACGATGGAACCTGTCTTCAGATTGTTGGTCTCGCTCGATTCGGTGATGCTCAGGCCCACGTCGGCCTTCGCCAGCACGTAGTAGTTTCCGACCGCGGTGCCAGACGGCACGGCCAGGACGGTCGACGAGGAATCCGATGCCCCGCCAGCCAGGAGCGGGACCGTCCGCGTCCCGAGACTCGCATCCGCGGCGTCGAGCACGGTGTTCGTAGACAGATAGAAGCCCGTTACCGACGATTGGGCGGGCCCCGACCCCTGGTTCTTCGTCGTGTCGTTCACCGTGATCGTCGAGCCCGCCCCCGCCGTCGTCGGGCCGGTCAGGGTTGTCACAATCAGGTCCGGGGGAAGGTCGTCGCTCACGATTGTCACGGCGGCGCCGCCCGATCCCAGGATGTACGCCGAATCCGGTGACAGCGCGATGATCACGCTTTCGTTCGGCTCGACGAGCGGATCGTCTATGGGCGCGATGGGGATCACAACTGACGCGTCGCCCGGGGCGATCGTGACGGCGCCCGCAAGCGCCGTGTAGTCGGTGCCGGCGGTCGCTGTACCGCCGACGGTGTACCGAACGGTTAACGGTGACGACCTGTCTCCGGTCCGGCTGACCGTGAAGGCGCCACTCGACGGACCGGCCTCTGCCGCGCTCGGCGTCGTCGCCACAACGCTCGCGGCCGGCAGGGTGGACGGCGTTGAGGATTGGCAGTTCGGCAACGCGAACGATCCGATCCGCGTCTGCCACCCGCCTTCGCTCGTTGCAGCGTAGTACTCCTGCGTGTACCAGAACGTGCAGTCGTCCACGGGATCGACGACGAGAGAACTGTAGTCGCCCCACCTGCCGGAGGCGTGCAGCTGTGACCCGGATCCGACCATCAGGTCGGCTTCACCGAGCGTCATCAGGTTGAGGGGATCGGCAGCCAGACGGCCGGTGTAGCGGATCGAGGGAAACGTGACCGCGCCCGCCACGCTGAACCCGATGGCGATGTTGCCGGCGGAGTCCATCGCCGCGCTGCCCATCCATCGATGATTGGAGTCTGGCGCGTAGGTCCCTTGCTGCTGGATGACCGGGGCCGTACCGGGGTTGCGGACCTCGTACCACCGGACGGCCGCGTGATCGGTTCCGTCGGCGTCCACCGTGTGGTTCACCACGAGCGTTTCATGCGTGCCGAAGTTGCGATACTGCAGCCGGTACATCAGTCGATCAGAAATCGCGTCCACCTTTGCGGTCGTCCCGGGCTGCGGAATGCAGTTCCGCGTGTAGCTGCACAGGTCGGAATCGAACGCCGCTGTCGGCAGGGCCGCGACCCGCGTGAAGGACGAGAGCGACGGAGTGACCCAGTCGGTGTGGAACTTCCAGATCTGCAGCTGATCCGGTTCAGCTCCCCACGCGTCGTCGTCTATCTGCGCGAAGTACGCGGGCGAGCCGGCGGGCGGAGGCGGACCGTCCAGATCCGCGGGCAGCATGCCGCCGAGGTTCATGTCCACCGGTGCGAGGTCGTAATAGATCGCGGCCGCCGGGAGACCTGCCAGCATCTTGTCGCGCTCGAAGGCCACGACCCCCTGTCCCGCGAACTGCAGCGAGATCGCGGAGAACTGGTTCATCGTCATGTAGTAGCCGTCGGACCAGACGCCCATCTTGGGATAGTCATTCAGCTTGGCGAAGCTGAACTGGTAGCGGTAGTAGGCGCCAAGAGGATCGGGCGTGGCCGAGACGGCCAGGCATTCATAGAACGGACCGAAGAGCAGTCCGAGAAAAGAATTCGGGATCGCGAGCTGGCTCATGACCCAGCGATCGGCCATGTGGTCGTATCGAACGATCGGATCACCGTCGTTGCGCGTTTCGCAAGGCCCCCCGAAGCCGCTCCACAGCGTGTTGGCCGGAGCCGGCCCGTAGAGCAGGGAAGGAGGGGTCGTCGAGGATCCCTTGCTGTACACCGCAAACGACAGGTTCACCCACTGCACGAAATGATTGGGACCGACGTCGCCGTTCGTGTCTGGAGGCAGCACGCCGTTGACGTTGCCGATCCCGTCGACGCTTTGCGTCGGTGTGGCAATCAACGGCAACTCGGGTGTGGTCTGGACGACCGTGTCCACGTGTGGCGCCGATGGACGGCGCGAGACACGGCGCCAGCGTGGCTCTCGTCCCTTGGCTTCTCCGCCAAGCGGGGGCCGGCCGGGGGCCACGCTGCGGAGCTCCGGCGATCGGTCGAAGCGATCGGCGGCGATCACCCTGGGAGCGGCGGACGCGCGACCCGCCGGTTCCGCGGGGCGCTGGACGGCCCGCATCTCCGTAATCGAGAGGCCCACCGTGGCGACAGCGACAACGAACAGCCGCTTTCTCATGGACGGCGGAGGCGGCAAGGCCCATACCGCCGGGTTGGCCGGGGCTGGAATCGGACCCCGCCGGCAACCCGTGCGTGCGATTGATGTTAGGTGACGCCCCGCCGAAGGTACTTCGGCCGCCGACTTGAGGCCACTACGAATGCGTCAGCTGAATAACGGAACCGTCGGCGATAGAGTAGGGAGCCCGATCCGGGACCGGCCCGGCGACTTCCGGCGTGGTTCCGAACATCCGCAAGCTGAAGGACGCCCTGCCGGTTGCCCTTGCCGTGAGCCTGCACGCCCCCAACGACGAGATCCGCAGCCGC
>JANNHC010000100.1:0-8644 GCA_031404215.1 Acidobacteriota bacterium | reverse complement strand
CGACGACCCCTCGAGCCCAATCAATGCGACGTTCTAGGGCAAGTCGTTCAACATCAACGACGAGGTTTATACGTTCAACCAGGATTCGTTCTCGCGCGAGAACGTCCACGTGCTGACGAGCATCGACTACTCGTTGATGAGCGACTCCGACAAGCGGAAGGAAACCTCGCCCCGGACCGATCACGATTACGCCCTGAGCTGGATCCGCCGTGAGGAACAGGGGCGTGTATTCTACGAAACGCCCGGCCACCACGAGTCGATCTACTACGACAACCCGCAGATGCTCGAGCACATCCTCGCCGGCATGCAGTACGCGCTCGGCGATCTCAAGGCCGACGACCGCCCGGGCGCCCCGAGATAACGGAGAGATAACTCCGTGACCCCCGTCCGCTGCCCGGCGAAGGTGTCGAGGATCGAGACCGCGTGTCCTTGATTGCGCGACCCTTCTATCAGGTGTAGGCTACGCTCCGCCCCGGAATCAGCGTGCTCGAGTCGAAGGAGAGAGGTTCATGGAAAGCAGGCGCAAGTTTCTACAGATCTCGGCTGCTGCGCTGACGGCCGCGGCGACCAAGCCGTTGATGGGCTACGGCGTCCAGGGTGCGAATAGCCGGATCCGGATGGCCATCATCGGCACCGGCAATCGCGGCGGGCGCGTGTTCGACTCGCTCGCGCGCCATTCCGACTGCCAGTTCCTCGCCGCCGCGGAAGTCAACAAGGCCAAGCTCGATCAGTGGATGACGCCCGCGCGCCAGACCTTCAACCTCCAGGTGTACGGGGACTACCGCCGTATTCTCGATCGGCGCGACATCGATGCCGTGCTGATCGCGACGCCGGACCATTGGCATAGCCAGCAGACCGTGGATGCGATTTCCGCCGGCAAGGATGTGTACGTAGAAAAGCCGGCCTCCAACACCATTCCCCGGCTGAATGCCATGCTCGAGGCGTATCAGAAGGGCAAGCAGGTGGTCCAGGTCGGGACCCAGCAGCGCAGCTGGGATCATTTCCAGGAAGCCAAGAAGATCCTCGATTCAGGCGTGGTTGGCAACGTCACGCATATCTACATCGTGCAACCCGGCTCGTACGCGCGTGCGCGCGAAGCCGAGCAGCCGGTTCCGGCCGGACTGGATTGGGAAGGATTCCAGGGGCCCGCGCCGCGCAAGCCCTTCAAACCGAGCCGCCTCGCGTGGCGCGGGTGGTACGACTACGGCGGTGGTCTCGTGGCCGACTGGGGCGCGCACCACGTGGACGTGGCGCACTGGTTCATGAACGCGGACACGAAGGTGCCGATTCGTACTGTGGCGAACGGCGCGTTCTTCGCGGTGCCAGATGCGGATCCGGAACAGGTGGCGGACACCTTCTCGATCTCGTGGCAGTACGACAAGTTCCTCATGACGTTCGCCAACGGCGAAGTGCCGCGCGCGCAGGACGACCTCGAAGGCTGGGGGGTTTTCTTCGTTGGGAACCGGGGATCGCTGCAGGTCAATCGGATGGGATGGGCGGTGCGTCCGACCGTGCCGCGCACGATCCGCAAGCAGGGGCCGCCTCCGCCGCCAACAGCCGGCGGGATGACGACTGGAGCGCCGGCGGCTGCGCCTGGCGCGGCGGCACCGGGCGCTCCCGGGGGCGGCGGAAGGGGTGGCCGTGGCGGCGGACGCGGCGATGCGAACCTGCCGCCCGTCGAGTTGAAGGTGTACCTGAATCCGAAGGGCGGGGTCGAAGAAGACTACCCCCTCGACGCGCACACCCGGAACTTCCTCGACTGCATCAAGTCGCGGCAGAAGCCGGCCGCGGACCTCGAGATCGGTTATCACGCCGCGCTCCCATGTCTGCTCGCGCTCGAGTCCTTGAAGGACGGCAAGCCGCTCGGCTGGGACGCGACAGCCAGGAAGAGCAAGGCACTCTGAAGGCAGTTGCCAGCAGCCGGGCGCCAGTTTCCAGTGGCCGATGCCGACACGGATCGCGCCACTGGTAACCGGTAGCTGGGAACTGGCGACCTGGTCACTTTTCATTCAATGACCCCCGAACTCCGCGTGGCCCTTCTCGGCCAGGGCTTCATGGGCAAGGCGCATTCGAACGCGTATTGCCAGGCGCCGCACTTTTTCGATCTGCCCTACACGATTCGCCGCAGGCTGCTGTGTGGGCGCGACTCCTCGTCGCTGGCCGCGATGGCGCAGCGCTGGGGATGGGAAGAGACGTCCACGGACTGGCGTGCCGCGATCGACCGCAAAGACATCGACGCCGTCGATATCTGCCTGCCCAACTACCTTCACGCGCCGGCCGCCATCGCGGCCGCCCAGGCAGGCAAGATTGTGCTCTGCGAAAAGCCGCTCGCCTTATCGGTGGACGAGGCGCGCGCGATGACCGAGGCCGCCGGCGGCGTACCGACGCTGGTCTGGTTCAACTACCGGCGAGTGCCGGCGATCGCATATGCGCGCCAGCTGATCGAGGAAGGCCGACTCGGCACAATCTTTCACTACAACGCCACCTACAAGCAGCAGTGGGGCCTGGACACCTCGCGCGCCCCAACCTGGAAGATGGACCCCGCGCAGGCTGGCTCCGGCGTCGGCGACGATCTCCTGACGCACTCGCTCGACACCGCGCTCTACCTGAACGGCGCGATTGCCGAAACCGTCGCGAGCACCCGCACGATCGCGCCCAATCGTTCGGTGGACGATGCGGTGATGGCGCTCGTGTCGTTCGAGAACGGCAGCGCGGGCACGTTCGAGGCGACACGCTTCGGCATCGGGTGCAAGAATCGCAAGACGTTCGAGATCCACGGCTCGGGCGGCATGCTGCGCTTCAATCTCGAGCGGCTGAATCATCTCGAGTTCCTCGATTTTTCCGAGCCGTCCATCGAGCAGGGCCCGCGCGACGTGCTCGTCACCGATCTGCAGCACCCCATCTTCGGCAACTTCTGGCGGCCGGGGCACATCATCGGTTACGAACACACCTTCATCGCGGCAATCGCGCAGTTCCTGGAATGCCTGTCGAAGCACGAGGACTTCCATCCGAACTTCGCCGACGCGCTCGCCGTGCAGGAGGTGTTCGACGCCGTGCAGCGGTCGTCGAAAACACGGCAGTGGACGACGGTGAAGACGGCTTGACACGGTCTCAATGGGCCCCGATGCGTTGTCGGCGGTCGACTGACGATGGAAAGCTTCTATGGCTGTAACCACGACTGATTCGGCTCTCTCATCCAACACCCGGTGGACGATCGTGGCGCTGCTGTCGGCCTCGATCACAATCAACCTGCTCGATCGGCAGGTGCTCTCTGTGCTGGCCTCCGAGCTCCGCACGGCGTTTCAATGGACGAATGCCCAGTACGGATATATCGCCGTGGCATTCAACCTGGGCATGATGTGCGGCCAGATTCCAATGGGCGCGTTGATGGACCGCGCAGGCACGCGCATCGGCCTGGCGTGCATCTTTGTCGCCTGGTCGATCATTGGTGTGGGACACGCGTCTGCCGGGCCAGGCACCGCGATAGAAGCCTTCGCGAGCGCCATCGTCTCCGCGATTCCCGGGCTGCCGATCCTGGCGGCGGGCCTGGCCGGCTTCATCCTCCTGCGCTTCCTGATGGGTGTGAGCCAGTGCGGCAATTACACAGCCGGCATCAAGGCGCTGGCAGGCTTGTTCCCGGCCGCGAGCCGCTCGCGCGCGGGCGGTCTCTTCAACGCGGGTGCGCAGTTCGGCTCCGTCATCGCCCCCCCCATCGTCGTTTTTCTGGCGGCGCGCTTCGGCTGGCGGATGGCCTTCATCATTCCCTCCCTCATCGGCTTGATCTGGTTGCTCCCGTGGCTCGCCATCTTTCCGGACAAGCAGACGATGGGCGCGCAGGCGTTGAAGCCTGCGGGACAGCCGCAGGCGACCAGCTCCGCGATTGGAGTTGGACGCCTGATCCGCAACCACAAGGTGTTGGGGCTGTTCCTGATTCGCGTCTTCACCGGGCCGATCACGACCTTTTACTGGACGTGGCTCCCGTTGTACCTGCGCACGGGCCGCGGCATGTCCTTTCTGGCGATCGGATTCTTTGCCTCCGTGCCCAACCTGATCGGCATGAGCGGCAACGTCGTTGGCGGAATGCTGACGGATCGCCTCGTGAAGAGCACGGGCTCGGTCGATCGCGGACGAAAGATCGCGTTCACCTGCGCTTTCGGGCTTGGCGCGCTGAGCATGACGATGCCATTTGTCGGGAACGATTACCTGGCGGTCGTCCTGATGGGGCTGGCGCTCTTTGGGAATCAATGGGTCGCCGCCACGTACATCGGAACTGTCGGCGACGTGGTCCCGCAGCACCTGGCGGGCCGCGTCAACGGGATCGCCGGGCTCGGCGATAACGGCGCAGCGCTCCTTGCCGTGTTGTATACCGGCGTCGTGGTCGACAAGTACGGCTGGACTCCGGTGTTCTTCGGCGCGGGCCTGTTGCCATTTCTTGCGATGGCCAGCGTGTTTCTGGTCCTGCGCCGCATCGAGCCTGCCCGCTTCGATTAAGGGGATCAGAGCTGTCGTTGGCATATGATGTGGCCTCTATGCCCCTTCCATCTTCCGCGCCCCGGGTATCGCCCGGGGTCTCCGCGACGCCGACGCGCGCGCGTTATGTCACGGTCGCGTTCGCGATGGTGCTCGCGATCATCATGTACATCGACCGCGTGTGCATCTCGCAGGCCGCGCCGCTGATCCGCAACGATCTGGGGCTGACCGCCATCCAGATGGGATGGACCTTTTCCATTTTCGCCTGGGCCTACGCGCTTTTCGAGATTCCAGGGGGCTGGCTCGCCGACCGCATGGGCCCGCGCCGCGTGCTGATGCGGATCGTGATCTGGTGGTCTTTTTTCACGGCAGCGACCGGATGGGTGTGGAACGTGCCCTCGCTCCTCGTCACCCGGGCGCTCTTCGGGGTCGGCGAGGCGGGCTGCTTCCCGAATCTCACGCGCGTCTTCACGCTCTGGCTTCCGCATCGCGAGCGCGAGCGGGCGCAGGCGAACCTCTGGCTCGCGGCGCGTTGGGGCGGTGCGCTCACGCCGCTGCTCGTCGCGTACGTGCTGGACTTCGTCACGTGGCGTCGCGCGTTCGAGCTGTTCGGCCTCCTGGGCGTCGTCTGGGCGATCGTCTTCTACCGCTGGTTCCGCGACGATCCTCGAACACATCCCAGCGTGAACGCCGCCGAGCTCGCGCTGCTGCCGCCGGCGAGTGAAACCGCGATCGTGCAAGGCGCCACACCCTGGGGCTTGATTTTTTCCCACCGGTCTGTCTGGCTGCTCGCGGCCCAGTACACGTGCCTGGCGTATGGGTGGTGGTTCTACGTCACCTGGCTGCCCACGTACTTGCGCGATGTCCGCGGCACGAGCATCAAGATGGGCGCGCTGCTCGCCGGCCTGCCACTGCTGCTCGGCGGCGTTGGATGCCTCATCTCCGCCGCCCTCATCCCGCGGCTCACCCGCGCCATCGGCAGCGTCGCCCTTGCGCGGCGCATCATCGCGATCATCGGATTTGCGGGCGCGTCGGCGTCGATCTTCGTGTTCACGCGCGTGGAGGACCCGACCAAGGCGATGCTCGTGCTGGGCATGGCCGGACTCTTCAACGACTTCGTCATGCCGGCCGCGTGGGCGGGCTGCATGGACGTCGGCGGCCGCTACGCGGGGACGGTCTCCGGCACGATGAACATGATGGGCAGCATCGCAGGGGCGCTCTCGCCGCTCGTCGTCGGTTACCTGCTCGCCTGGACGGGGCAGAACTGGACGCTGACGTTTTACGTCTCCGCCGTCGTGTATAGCCTTGGCGGGGTGTGCTGGCTGTTTCTCGACGCCCACACACCGATCGAACAGCCGATCGAGGTATGAAGATTTCGGAGATATCGGAGTCAACGGTTTCACAACGAAGGCACGAATGTCTCCGTTCCTTCGCTGCGAACTCCGTTCTCGTCGTGTGCTGCGCCGGGAGCGTGTTCGCCGTGGCGAGCGTACAGGCGCCGCAACAGGGGCCGCCGACTGCACCCTCCACTTCGCAGACTCCGGCGGGCCGCGGTGCCGCAGGTGGCCGGGGCAGCATCGAACAGCAGATCGCCGCCGGAGCCGATTTCCTGAAGCGCCCGCCCGTGGTCCGGCTGTCGCCCGAGATTCAGCAGAAACTGTTTCTCCTGCCCGAGGGTTACAAGATCGAACTTGTGCTCGCCGACCCCGTCATCGAGGATCCCGTGGGCGTGACGTTCGACGGCGACGGCCGCATGTACGTGCTCGAGATGCGCTCCTACATGAAGGATGCCGACGGCACGGACTCGCGGGCGCCGATCAGCCGCATTTCCCGTCACGAGGACACGAACGCCGACGGCATCTACGATCGGCACACCGTGTTCGCCGACCATCTGGTGATGCCGCGCATCGCGCTGCCGCTGCAGGACGGCGTCGTCCTGGTCCTCGAAACGGATAATCGTGATCTCTACAAGTACTCCGACACCAACGGTGACGGGGTGTCCGACAAGAAGGAACTGTTCTATGCCGGGTACGGCCGCGTGACGAACATGGAATGGCAGCCGGGGGGCATGGCGTGGGCGCTCGACAACTGGATGTACGCGCCCTACAACCCATTTCGCCTGCGTATCGCGGCCGGCGGCAAGGTCCTCCGGGAAGAGACGGACGTGAACGGCGGGCAGTGGGGAGCGAACCAGGACAACGACGGCAAGCTCTGGTTCGTGGATGGCGGATCGGAAACCGGGCCCGTGAACTTCCAGACACCAATCGTCTACGGCGCGTTCAACGTGCCTGACAATTTTGAACAGGACTTCCAGGTGCCCTGGCCCGCGCCCGGCGGGATTGCGGATATGCAGGGCGGAATGAACCGGGTTCGCCTGCCGGACGGCACCCTGAACCATTTCACCGCGGCGGCCGGACCTGAAATTTATCGCGGCGATCGTCTGCCCAGAGGCCTGGTCGGCGATCTCCTTTTTGAAGAGCCCGTCGGTCGTATTGTGCGACGCGCCAAGGTGGTGGTCACCGACGGTCTGACGCAATTGAGGAATGCGTACCCGAAATCAGAGTTCGTCCGCTCGACCGACCCGCTGTTCCGGCCCGTGAACATCAGCAACGCTCCCGACGGCACGCTGTACCTGAGTGACATGTACACCGGCATCATCCAGGATGCCCAGTTCGTCGGCCAAGGCTCGTACCTCAGACGGAAAGCGGAACAGTACGAGCTGGACAGGCAGCACAACTGGGGACGAATCTGGCGCATCACGCACGAGGACATGTCCCCCGATCGACGGCCGCCGAGGATGTATTCGGCCACGACGGCCGAGCTCGTGCCGCACCTCGGACACCCGAACGGCTGGTGGAGAGACACGGCCCAGAAGCTGATCGTCCTGAAGCAGGACAAATCCGTGGTCCCGACCCTGAAGACGATGGCGCGCACGTCGTCCAGCCAATTGGCCCGCATTCACGCACTCTGGACGCTCGAGGGTCTGAACTCGCTCGACGGGACCTTGATTCGCGAGCTGCTGAAGGACAGCGAACCTCAGATCCGCGTTCAGGCGATCCGGGCGAGCGAGTCCCTGTACAAAGCGGGTCCGTCAGGCAAACCGTTCGCTGCCGATTACGCGGCGATGACGAAGGATCCCGATCTGAACGTCGTCATCCAGGCGATGCTGACGCTCAACCTCCACAAGGTGCCCCAGTACTCGCAGCTCATTCGCGCGACGATGGACGCGGCGCAGGCGCGCGGGGTGAAGGAAATCGGGCGGCAGTTGCTGCAGCCGCAGGGCGCGATTGGGCAGCCCGCCTCGAACGACGCCGGGGTCGGTTTTCTTAACCTGTCGTCAGACGAGCGGAAAACCCTGTTGCGCGGCGAGGCGACCTACAAGGAGCTGTGTTTTTCCTGCCACGGACCGGACGGGCGGGGGACGCCCATGGCCGGTGCGCCGGCTGGCACGACCATGGCCCCAGCGCTCGCTGGTTCCGAGCGTGTGCTTGGACATCGCGACTACTCGATCAAGGTCTTGTTGCACGGGCTGGCCGGCCCGATCGAGGGGAACGAGTACAACGGCGGCGCCGTGATGGTGCCTATGGGCGCCAATACCGACGAGTGGATCGCGGACGTCGTCAATTATGTGCGCAACGCATTCGGGAATTCGGCGCGGCCCTATGTGAGCCCGGCACAGGTCGCGGCTGTCAGGAAAACCGCTGCCCGCAAAACGCCGTGGACGTTGCCCGAACTGGAGCCAACGGTTCCCGTTCTGGTCGGGAACATGCCGGACTGGAAGTTGTCGGCGAGCCACAACCCTGACGCGGCAGCGAATATCAGCGCCGGCGCGGGACGCTGGGACACGGGCGGCCCCCAGCAACCAGGCATGTGGTTTCAGATCGAGCTGCCGCAGGCGACGACTGTTTCAGAAGTGCAGCTCGACTCATCCGCCGGAGGTCGTGGGAATGGCGGCCTCGGGGGGTTTGGGGGCCTGGGTGTGACAGCGTCCGGCGCCGCAATTTCGGCGCCTCCCCGTGGCGCAGGCGCAGGCGCGACGATCGGGCCGGGCGGCCGCGGCGCGGCCGGTGGCGGCGCCCGTGGTCGCGGGGGGCGGGGGCACGAACCAGGCCGGTATCACCTGTACTGTTACCGGACTAACAGAGCCAAACACATACAACTTTCAAGTCAAGGC
>JANNHC010000099.1:0-2154 GCA_031404215.1 Acidobacteriota bacterium | reverse complement strand
ACGACGCCACCGGCGCAAACCACGGACCGGGTCACCACGGCACCTGCTTCCACGCGCCCGCCGGCGAGGCCGGCGGTCACCATCGTGGCCGCGTGGATGAGGGCGGAGACCGGTGTCGGGCCCTCCATCGCGTCGGGCAGCCAGACGTAGAGCGGAATCTGCGCGGACTTGCCGGTGGCGCCGAGAAACAGCAGCAGCGTCGCGATCGTGATGACGCCCATGGTCCCGTGTTCGATGGCGCGCGCGTCGGCGGCCACGGCCACCTGCTGGAAATCCAGCGTACCGAAGGTGGCGAAGATCAGCAGCATCCCGAGCACGAACCCGAAGTCGCCGATGCGGTTGACGATGAAGGCTTTCTTGCCCGCGTCGGACGCAGACTGCTTCTTGAACCAGAAGCCGATCAGCAGGTACGAGCAGAGCCCCACGCCTTCCCATCCGACGAACATGACCGGGAAGCTCGCGCCGAGGACGAGCACCAGCATGAAGGAGGCAAAGAGGTTGAGGTACGAGAAGTACCGCGCATACTCGCCGTCCGGCTCCTCGTGCATGTAGCCGGTCGAGTAGATGTGGATGAGCGACCCGATGCCGGTCACGACCAGAATCATCAGCGCGGCGAGCGGATCCAGCCGCAGCGTGAAGGGAACGCGAAGCGCGCCGGACGCCATCCACTCGAACACGGTGTATTCGAGCGCCGCGTGCCCGCCGATCAGGCCCCACACGAGCCACGCCGACACGCCGAACGACGCGATCATCGCGGCACAGGCGATGCCGCCCGAAATCGACTTCGACAACAGCCGCCCGAAGAAGGCGTTGATCAGGAAGCCGGCGAGCGGAAGAACCGGAATCAGTAACAGCATCAGTTAGCTTCGCTGGCCCGCAGGGACGGTTCGCGAACCGCTTCTACCATTTCAGCGCGGTAAAGGCGTCGGGATTCAGCGTCTCGCGGTGACGGAACAGCGAGATCACGAGCGCCAGCCCCACCGCCGCTTCGGCCGCCGCGACCGTCATCACGAAGAACGTGATGATCTGGCCGTCCACGGTCCCGCGGTAGCGGCCCACGGCCACGAACGTCAGGTTGACCGCGTTCAGCATGATCTCGATCGACAGGAGCACGGTGATCAGGTTGCGCCGGAGGAACACGCCCGCGGTCCCGATCGCAAAGAGGACCCCCGAGAGGATGAGGTAATGATCGAGCGGCACCATCTATTGATGCTCCTTGCGCGCCAGCACGACGGCGCCGACCATCGCCACAAGGATCAGGATGGAGGTCGCCTCGAACGCGAACGCGTGGCGGGTGAAAATCCCGCTGCCGATGAGCGCCACCGAGCTGACCGACTCGGCCGACGCGCCCTGCGCGAGCCAGCCGCCCATGTGCCCGAGCGCCCAGAGGATTTCCGCGCCCAGCACGAGCGACAGCACGACGCCGATGCGCATCCCCGTCGGGCCGAGCAGCGCCGATACCGACGGCGGCACGGGCTCCTCGCGCGGCACGTTCAGGAGCATGACCACGAAGAGGAACAGGACCATGATCGCGCCCGCATAGACGATGATCTGCGTGACCGCCGTGAACGGCGCATCGAGCAGCACGTACAGCCCGGCCAGCGCCCCGAAGGACACGATGAGCAGCATGACGCTATGCATCGGGTTCCCCTGCCCCACGACGAGCAGGGAGGCGAGGACCGCAACCGCGGCGAAGGCGTAAAAGGCTATGACGTCCATTTATCCAAACCACAAGACCATTGCCGCGGTGGCAAAGAGGTTCAACACGGCCATGGGCAGCAGCCACTTCCAGCCGAACTCCATCAGCTGGTCGTAGCGGTAACGCGGCAGCGTCCAGCGCATCCAGACATAGAAAAACAGGATGAGGAACACCTTGAGCAGGAACCACAGCCACCCGAGCCACGACGGCAGAATCGGCCCCAGCCAGCCGCCGAGATACAGGCTCGTCGCCACGGCGGAGACGGTGACCATGTTCACGTACTCCGCGAGGAAGAACATCGCGAAGCTCATCGAGCTGTACTCGGTGTGGTATCCCGCGACGAGCTCCTGCTCCGCCTCGGGGAAGTCGAACGGCGCGCGGTTCGTCTCGGCGACCCCGGCCGTGAGGTAAATGAAGAACCCCAGCGGCTGCAGGAAGATGTACCAGCGCGGGAT
>JANNHC010000098.1:0-3246 GCA_031404215.1 Acidobacteriota bacterium | reverse complement strand
CGACGAGCCGCCGTTGATCGCCAGGATCGAGGCGGGAGATGGTGCCATGAGTCTCAACCTACTCCGGAACGTCTCACCGGGTTCAGAATGGGCAGGTGCGCCTGTTCGGAACAGCGCGGGATGCATCCGTCACAGTCGATCGAAGGCGAGAGCAACCGCCACGTAGCGCGCGCATTTCCCAATGGCCGTCCACGCAGCAAATCTCCAGAACGGCATCCCCGCAGCTCCCGCCAGCGCCACCAGGACGTCGCCGATGAGCGGTATCCAGGACAACAGCATGGCAGGCGGGCCATACCGGGCCAGCAATGCACCGGCCCGCCGCATCCTCGCTGATGTCGGCGCCGCGACCGTGGCGGTTCCTCGCCCCAGCCAGTAGGTTGTGCACGCGCCGAGGAGGTTCCCGGTGGTCGCGACGATCACGGGTACGAGCCAGCCGCCCGAGCCCCGGACGACGATGGCCAGCGGCACCTCGGATGAGAGCGGCAGGATGGTCGCCGCCGCGAAGCTCCACGCGAACAGAACGATCAGGCTCAGGGAATCCTCGTCACCGCGCCAGCAGCACCAAGGCGGATCTCGGTTGCGATCAGAGTCGCCTTCCCATTTTTGTCTTTTGACTCCGTCGCTGTCACAGCCACCCGTTCGCCCGGCTTGAGCTCCTCAACCTTCACCGTCGCCTTCCCGCGCAGGATTTTGGTCTTCTCATTGAGCGTGATCATTGAAATTTTGCCGTCGGTCGCCTTGACCTCGAGATGGTTCTCGTGAAGCGTGGTCACCGTGCCCATCACTTTGTGAACATGCCCTTCGTGGGCGAGCGCGTATCCGGGAAACACGAGCGCCACGACGAGCGCCGCGCCGAGAATGAACCATCTGGTCATCAATTCCCTCCTGGGTGTCTGTGTGGGGTTAGGGGTGCGGCTGGCGGCTTGACGCCTCCGCCGTTCAGAAACTCCTCCTCCTCGATCTGCTGCCGGATTTCGGCGGGGGATTGCGGGTTGAGTGTCTTCATCTCCTCGAGCTCCTCCGGCGTCAGCTTCGGCAGCCGTCGCACGAAGTGCACGAGGTGCCAGCTTGCCGTCTCGCCGTCTCTCGTGCCGCTGCTCCACGCGGGCATTCCGGTGAAGCGGATGCCGTTCTCGATGATCCAGAACAGCTCGCCGTCCGACAGGTTCTGTGTCTGGGGCAGGCGCATGTCAGGGACCTTGGGCCACAGTCCGCGACCGATGGGCGTCGTGCCGCTGCCATCGTTGGCATGGCAGGTCGCGCAGTGGTCTGCGAAGTGTGCACGTCCATCAGCAATGACTTCGCCCGAGTACGCAACGGGATTCGTCAGCGACTTCGCCCGTCGCGCAACGGCCATGTTCCGCACCTGCCGTGCGATGAACTCCTCGACGCGCCCAGGCTGCTCCTTCGCACTGACACCGGCGGTGACGAAGTACCAGAGGCCGATCGCACCCATCACGATGGCCAGTCCGAAGAGCAGCAGAAATGCCTTGAGCACAGGTCTCATCCGATGCCTCACCCCTTCGACTTCTTCACGAATTTCGCGGGGCTCTCCAGGAACTCCTTCCGAGTCTGCTCGGAGCTGAAGTAATAGGTCTGGCCCTGGTAAGTGGTCCTGGGTGCGGTTGCGGGATCGACCATGAGGCCGTTCACGGGGTCCATCACTTTTCCCGGCTTCGTCTCGGTCCCCATCGGCATCTTGGAGTGATCCATTGGCGCGGCTGGCGCCGGAGTACCCGGAGGCTGTTGCATGCCGGGCATCGTGTGACTCGCGGGCGGAGCTGCTGGCTCCTCGGGCGCGGAGCACGGCGCCAGTTGCGTGCGGATGTCACGCAGAGCACCTTCTAGCGTGGTGACCGCGGACCGCATCTCCGCCGGGCGGTTGGACTGGCGGGCCGACTCAAGACGGGCCATCGCGGCGGTGATGATGTGACCCACCACGGGCTGGGCCTGCGCGCACGCCGACCCGTGCGGGGCAGCCGCCTGTGCCGCACCTGTCTGGTGGCCTTCGTGCTGCGCGACGGCGGCTTGCGGCACAAGAACAGCCGCGAGTGCGGTCGCCAGCCTCAGGTTCTTCATCTTCATCGGTTTCCTCCCCTGGCAATGCCCGGCGTGTCGCCGGCTTCACCCGCTGCGGCAGGCGCGTCGAGCCCGTCTCCCGCCAGCAGACTCTGGAGCTGCACGGCTGCGCGCCAGGCCTCGCTCAAGCTCTCGAGATACGCATTCGACATTTCAAAGAACGTTCGCTGCGCGACGAGCACCTGCGGGTAGGCTGCTGCCATCTGTCGGTATCGCGTCAGGTACAGGCGGTACGCTTCTTCGGCCCGCGGCAGAATCTCGGACCGATAGGTTTCGGATTCGCGAAGGGCCGTGAGGTAGGTCGCAAACTGCCAGGCGGCCTGCGACTGAAGCGCCAGCTCGACTCGCGTGACCTCGGCATGGGCTCTGGTCTCGTCTGCGCGCGACGCGGCGATACCCCCGGTGTTGCGATTGAACAGCGGAACACTGATCCCGGCTTCCAGCGTGCCTTCCCAGCCGATCGGGCGGCCGGTGTCTTCGCCGCGCTCGCGGTTGTATGCGCTGCCGCCGCGCAAGAAGAGATCCGGATACGTTTCACGCCTGGCGCTGGCGGTCGCGGCGCGGGTACGTTCGAGCGCGGCGCGCGCGGCACGCAGTTCCGGGCTTTGTTCCAACAGGGTTCGAACCACTTGCTCCCGCTCGAGCTCTGGGAGGGCGTCGTCGATGGTCCCGGCGAGTGGGCGAGCCGCGACGTCACGCACGCCCGTCGCCGCCGCGAGCTGCGCGCGCGCCGCGAAGAGCTCGTTCCTTGATCGAGTCAGTTGCAGCTGCAACCGCCGTGACTCGATCTCGATCTCGAGGTAATCGGGGCGGTCCGCGGCGCCGACGTTGAAGAGCTGCGCCGTGACCCCGACCGCCTCGGACGCGAGCGCGGCGAGCCGCTCCTGCACGTCGATCCGCCGCTCGGTCAGGAGCACCGAGTAAAAACCTCGCCGCACGGAGCCGAGGATCCGGAGCCGCTGCAGGTCGCGCACCGCTTCGGCCTGCTCAACCGCCTGTTGCAAGACGTTGCGCGACAATCGGAGCTTTCCGCCGAGCGGGATGGTCTGCTCGACGAAGAAGCCGTGTTCGCCGCGCGGGTCGAGATTGCCAGTCTTGATTTCCTCGCCCGAATAGCCGATCACGGGATTCGGCCACGCGCCTGCCTGCCGCGCACGTCCGCGCGCG
>JANNHC010000097.1:0-4904 GCA_031404215.1 Acidobacteriota bacterium | reverse complement strand
CAGTCGGCGCAGCTCCTGATCGACAAGGAATGCGTCGCCGGCAGCGCGTGGAACGGGCGCTACTACGCCGCGATCCAGCAGCTACGGGTTCATCTATCCCCAGTTTCCCGTCCTTCGCGACAGCGGGATTTTCGAACGCGTCGCGGCGGAGTGGTCCACTCCACTCGGTCTGATGACAAGTACCGGCAGCACTCCGGTGACGGCCTTGGTCGGCTTCGCGACGTTCGACTTCTTCGACCTGCTCGGATTGCCGATCGCACCGGGACGCACCTTCACGACAGGCAATGACCGCCGCGGGGCGCCAGCCGTGGCGATCCTGACGAATCGTTACTGGCAACGGGCCTTCGACGCCGGCAGCGATGTCCTGGGACGCAGCATTACCGTTGGCGGAAAGGCCGTGACCGTCATCGGCGTCGCTCCTCGCGGCTTCCGGGGCCTCGATCTGGCGCGTTCGGTTGACCTGTACCTGCCGCTGCACACTATTGGCGAATTCGGGCAGCCGACGACGAACTACTTCGCCGACACGAGCCACGGCTCATCACCGAGCGCCAGTGTCAGGATTGTCGGCCGGCTGCGCGACGACTCGAGCATTTCGCAAACGACGGCGCGGCTAAGAGGTATTGGGCTGCCCTCAACGGGACGTCTCAAGTTCGCCCTTACATCGATCAACATCGCCGCGGTTCCCGTCGTCGCTCGCGCGGGGATGACCCACTTCGCGCGGCTGCTCGGCGCCACCGTCGCGCTGCTGCTGCTCATCGGGTGCGCCACGGTCGGCATGCTGCTGCTGATCCGGACGGAAGCCAGGCGCGACGAATTCGCACTGTGCATCGCCCTGGGCGCGTCAGGGGCGCGCCTCGCGCGAGGCGTGGCGATGGAAGGTGTCCTGCTTTCCGCTGGCGGCGCCGCGCTGGCCATCCCGATCGCCTGGTGGCTGTTCGCCGGCGTTCGCGCATTTCAGCTGCCGGGGTCGATCGACATTGGCGTGTTGGAGCTTCGCATAGATGTGCGTGCAATCGCGGCGACGGTCTGTGCTGCCGTGTTCGCCTCGATCGTCATCACGCTTATCGCCGGTACCCTTGGCCTCAGGGCGAACGCCGCCGATAGTTTGCGGGCGCGTGCCGGTGCGACACCCCGCATGACCCGCCGGCGCACGCGGGCTGCGCTCGTCGCGGCGCAGGTCGCCGTCGCGCTCGTACTCGTTGCGGGCGCTGGCCTCTTCGCGCGAAGCCTCGCCGCCGCGCTCAGCCTCAACGCCGACCTCGACATGCGACGCGTGGTCACCGGCAGCGTCTCGCTCGAGCCGTACGGGTACAACGCCACCCGTGCCACGGCGTTCTTCGACGAATTGCGAAGCCGTTTGGCTAGGACACCGGCGATCACGTCGACGGCTTTCAGCGTCTACCAGTTAGCCATGGCCCCGGGAGGGAAGATTCCGATTGACGGCGTGCCCCGGGAGTTCCCGTCGATGGTGACGTACACGGCCGTGAGCCAGGACTACTTCCGTACAATGGGCATCCAGATTCGCCGCGGACGCGATTTTTCAGCGGACGACCGGGCGAACTCGCCGCCCGTGACGATAGTCAGCGAATCATTCGGCCGCATGCTGGCTGAAGGCGGGGACCCGCTCGGCCGTCGCATCACGATGGGCTTCCACAAGATCGGACAGCCACCTGCCATCATGGAAATCTCAGGCGTCGTGTCGGATGTGGTCACGAATGTCTCGGTGCTCGAGCCGCTCGTGATGTATTTTCCGATGGCCCAGACCGAGCCCGGCACGAGCGTGTCGCTCAGGGTTCGGGCCGCGTCCACATCCGAGGCGGCCAGTCGGGAAGTCATGACCGCGATCAAGCAGATCGATTCGTCTGTGACGCCATCGCCGATGTCTACGCTCGCAGACGGCATCGCGCGCCAGATGAGCGCTCAGCAATTCGGGGCGATGGTGTTGTCGGCGCTCGGCGTCATCGCGGTACTGCTGACGGTGCTTGGCACGTACGTGCTCGCGGAGTCCATGGCCGCCATGCGCATGCGAGAGATGGGCATCCGCGCCGCGCTGGGCGCAACCGGACGGCAGCTCGGCGCAATCGTCATCGCCGAGACCGCCCGGCTGGTTGGCTTGGGTCTGGTGGTCGGCCTCGGGCTGGCGTGGCTGGGCGCGAACACGATCCGCGCGTTTCTGTTCCAGGTCAAGCCGCTCGACCCCGTCACGCTCGGAGCCGTCGCGGCGCTCATTCTCACGCTCGCGCTGGCTGTCAGCCTGCGGCCAGCCTTGCGCGCCGCACGCGTCGATCTGGGACGAGTGTTGAAAGAGGAATAAGCCCTTTCTTATGCTCGCCCTTGCAGCAACGCCTCCATCGGTATCGTCTTCGCGCCGTTTTCGTCGCAGTACGAATACGTGACGCCCTGTCCGCCGTACATCGTGACGCCGGCGTGCTCGCCCTTCTTGCTGAGCACGTAGAAGTTGATGTTGAAGTTCGGCTCGCCGCGCTGGTTCAGAAGCCGCTTCTCGATGGTGTTGCTCTTGATGCGGCGGAGCGCCGTCATGCCGGCATCCTTCGGGTGCGCGCCCCGGCGCATTTCCTCGACAATCAGGAACGAGCAGAGGTTGTAGAGGTTCGCTTCCCCGCGGCCGGTGGAGCCGGCGGCGCCGATTTCGTTGTCCAGGTACAGACCCGCGCCCAGGATAGGCGAGTCGCCAAGCCGGCCCGGGATCTTCCACGCCAGGCCGCTCGTCGTCGTCACGCCGCAGACATCACCTTTGGCGTTCACGCCGTCGCAGTTAACCGTGCCGTAGAAGTGATGGGGATCGATGATCCCTTCGGCGATCATCTGCAGCTCGATGCGGCGCATCGCCTCCTGCCGCTTGATGGGGTCGAGATAGTGCAGGGGATCGGTCTCGCGCTTCCAGCGGAGCCAAGTGGCGCGGGAGCGCTCGGTGTTGAGATCGTCCTCGATCTTGAAACCCATCCCGCGCGCGAAGTCCTGGGCGCCCTTGCCCACGATCAGATGGTGATCCGTCTGGTCCATCACCGCCCGCGCCACGAGCGAAGGGGTCCGGACGCCTTCCAGCGCACCGACACCCCCCGCGCGCTTCTTCGGCCCGTGCATGCAGCATGCGTCGAGTTGCACGATGCCGTCCGCGTTCGGCAGCCCGCCGTACCCCACGCTCGTATCCTCCGGATCGAGCTCGACGATGTTGACCCCGGCAATCAGGGCGTCGAGCACGTCCTCCCCCTTGACGATCTTCGCGAAGGCGGTCTGCAAGCACGTCTTGTCGCCGCCGTTCTTGTACTGGTTGCCGTTCGACGACGAGATGACGACCGGTTTGCTGTTGCCGGGTGTGATCATGCTCGGCGCCTGTCCGAACGCAGCGCGGGGAGCGGCCGCGGCCGCGAAACCGGCAGCCGTGCCGGTCTTGACGAATTCACGGCGGTTCAGTTTGCGTGGCATGGGGAATCCTTCGGGGTTGTCAGTTCCAGGGTTTTAGGTCTTGGTTTCAGGTTGAGGCTTTGCATTTTAATGCTGTTTGGCTCCGACGTGCCGTCAAGCTGCTGGCACTCTCTCTCTCTCAACTCCACAACGCCAAGGCTGCAAACGTGGAACTCTACCTAAAATCCAAAACCCTAAAACCTAAAACTCACAACCTGAAATAGAATTGCTGTCTGTGCTCCGCGACGCCGCCCCTGCCCTCTCGCGACGGATTTCGCTCGACACCGTTCGTGATGCGACGAAGACGGTGTATCGCGCCGCCATTCGGACGCCGCTCGTCCGGCTCGACCTGCCGGGCACGGGATCGGCCGGTCCCGAGATCTTCCTCAAGCTGGAAACGCTCCAGCCGATCGGTTCGTTCAAGATCCGCGGCGCGCAGAACGCACTCGCGCACCTGTCGCGCGAGGAGCTTGCGGACGGCGTGTGGACGGTCAGCGCTGGCAACGCCGCGCAGGGCGTCGCGCTTGCCGCGCGGATCGCCGGGGTCTCGTGCCGAGTGATGGTGATGGACACCGCGCCGGAGACGAAGCTCCAGTCCATCGAACGCCTGGGTGCCACGATCGTCACCGCGTCGTACGACGAATGCTGGCGCACCGTCGAGCAGCATCGCTCGGACAGGATGCCCGGCCGGTTCGTCCATCCGTTCGACGACGACGACTTCATTTCGGGGAACGGCACCGTCGGCCTCGAGATCATCGAGGACCTTCCTGACGTGGACGCGGTCGTCGCGCCGCTCGGCGGCGGCGGCCTCCTCGCGGGTATTGCCGTCGTGGTCAGGGCACTTCGGCCGGGCGCGCGTGTGTATGCCGCGGAGCCCGAGACGGCTGCGCCGCTGTCCGTGTCGTTTCGCGCGGGGCACGCCAGCCGGTTCGACGCGTGGCAGCCGTCGTTCGTGGACGGCGCCGGCGGCAAGTCGGTGCTGCCCACCATGTGGCCGCTGCTGCAGTCCTCGGTAGACGAGTCGCTCGTCGTGACGTTGGAGGATGCCGCCCGTGCCATGCGGATGGTCGCCGAGCGCGTTCACGTCATTTGCGAAGGAGCGGCGGCGTGCGCGGTCGCGGCCGTGTTGTCAGGGGCCATGGCGGCGCGGGGACACCAGAAGGTGGTTGCGGTCGTCTCCGGAGGAAACATCGACCTTGCTCGCTTCGCGGCGTTGACCCGGATCGGGTAAACGTTTCAAGACCCCAGCAGCCGTTCAGAGAGCTGCCTGGGGCACCGACACATCCGACGCCGCCGAGGCCCCGTACGGCAGGGTCAAGTTTCACGCCGCCTCGCTGTATCCGCTGCTCTATCGCCTGGAGAAGCGCGGGTGGATTCAGGGGCGCTGGCTCGAGGAGGCCGGGCAGCGCAGGCGGCGACTCTATCGCCTGACGCGCGAAGGGCGCGGCGTACTAGCCGCGCAGCGCACCGGCTGGGAC
>JANNHC010000096.1:0-3853 GCA_031404215.1 Acidobacteriota bacterium | reverse complement strand
CACCCCAGAGATGCGCGTCAGTCTTGACGAAGAGCTGACCCTAAGCCTGTTCGCCAAATCTCCGTCGCGAAGACGGCTTGGAGCTTGTCCTCCGGCCATTCGCGCCACGTGACGGGGAGCAGGACGCACGGCGACCAGGAGATCTGAGGCAGCCTCGCTAGATCTGTCCGATGGAGTGTGCTCCACCCACACCCCCGATCGCTGGACGAGCGTGTCCCCGAAGAAAAGGCGCGCCTCTCCGTGCGCTTCGTACCCTGCGTGCTTCAGCCGTGAGCCCGTGCGCCGCGCGGTCCACAGGTGCCGCAATCAGGTGTAGCATTGCAACCACGAAGGAGCTGGACAATGAAGCGTGCGATGTTGACCGTGGTGCTGGCAACTGCCGTCGTGGTGATGGGGCGAGCGGCGCAGGCGCCGCCGAATCTGTCGGGTACGTGGCGGCCACAGAACGCCATGGGCGGACAGGTCAACCCGTTTGAGTTCACGATCACGCAGACGGCCGACAGCGTGACCATCCGCACGCCGCTCAGCAATCCCGAGTCGGTGACGCTGAAACTGAACGCCGAGACCCCCGTCGAGATCGGTGGAGGCCGGGGGGGCATAGCCGCCACCACGGCGAGATTTACCGCCGGCTGGGAAGGATCGAAGCTCGTGGTGGGGTCGGCAATCGCCGGCGGCCCAGGGGGGATGATGAGTTCGTCGCGAGCGGCATACTCGATCAGCGGCGACACCCTGACTCTCGAGATGAGCAACTCCCGGCCCGATGGCTCGATGACGCCGGTCAGGACCGCGACGTACGTCAAGTTTACGCCGGTGCCGCTGCCCGCGCCGCCGAGCCGGACGGTCGAATCAGGCTACGTGAGCCTCTTTAACGGCAAGGATCTGAACGGCTGGAAGGCGAGCGCGAACCCGGATTCATTCAAAGTCGAGAACGGCGCCATCGTCGCCAACGCCGTGGGCCAGCCGTCGCACCTCTTCTACGACGGCGCGGTTGGCAACCATGCGTTCCAGGATTTCGATCTGCGGCTCGACGTCGTTGCGCGCTATCGCTCGAACGGCGGCGTCTACGTCATGACCGAATTCCAGCCGCAGGGATTTCCGGGGAAGGGGTTCGAAATCCAGGTCAATAACAGCCACAGCGATCGCATCCGCACCGGCAGCCTTTATCACGTCGTCGATCTGTCGAACATTCCGGGGAAAGACGACGAGTGGATCCCGATGGAGATCAAGGGTCAGGGGAACACGATCACTGTTGCGCTGAAGGGGCAAGAGGTCCTCCGCTGGACGCAGCCAGCCGATTGGCCCGGCGGCTACGACACGCCCGGCCGGAAGATCGGGCCCGGCACGATCGCGTTCCAGTCGCACGATCTGTACAGCGTGACCGCGTACTCGAACATCCGGGTCAAGCTGAACTGACTGATTGGCGCCGCCGTTCCATTGGTAACCCCGTTGGTCCCACTCGGCAAACGCTGAGCAGGCGTCGCTCTGCTGGGCGCCTGCGCCACAGCGAGGTTTTACCGGATCGCGAGTCGGTGACCGACTCACGAGTACGGGAGGCTACTTCTGTGCCAGCAGGATTGTCTGCGGCGTCGGCAGCCCGTGTGCCGATAGGCTGCGGAATCCCGCGCCTTCGAGTTGTTGCCGCAGTTCCTCGAACGTGTAGGCGTCGCCGCCCGCCGTACCGGTCAGCATCGTCAGGCTGAAGCGAGCCGGGATCGGCGGCGAGACGCGGTCAGGGTTCGGAACGAACTCGAGCACCGCGACGCGTCCTCCAGGCTTGAGCGCCGCATACACGTTCTTGAGAAAGCTCGTGCACGTCGGCGGGTCGAAATGGTGCAGAAAATTGGTGACAAGGGCGACGTCGCAATCGCCAGGGAACTCCACCTTGAATGCGTCCCCGGGGACCAGGCGATAACGGTCCTGCACCTGGGCGCCGCGCGCATGCTCGGTGGCGACCGCCAGCACGCTCGGCCAGTCCACCGCGAAGATCTCCGCCTGGGGATTCCGCTGGGCAATGGTGATGCCGAACAGGCCGTGACCGGCAGCGATGTCGAGCACCTTCAGAGGCCCTGTCCCGGCCAGCAGGTCCGCAATGCCATGCGCGGCCGGCACCATCATCGGGCCCATCGAACGCGCGAACTCGACCCAGATGGGGTTTTCATCGGAGACAGTGTTTTCGCCAGAAGGCGCCACGCCACCGAGGCGGACGGCATCGGTAAGGCCGTCCATGTTCTGTTTCAACTCTGGCAGCAGCAGAAACCGCGCAGTTGTGCCGAGATACGCCGGCGAGCGCTTGCTGAGAAAAGCCGCCGATTCCGGTGTCAGACGATATGTGCTGTCCGACTTCGTCAGCAGTCCGATGGTCGTGAGGTAGTCGCACAGAATCCGGATGCCACGTTCGGCGGCCGTGCATCGCGGGGCCAGCGCCTGCGGCGAGGTCGCGCCGTCGTCAATCAAGCTGAAAAGGTCAAGATCGAGTGCGCTTTTCAGCGCGGCAGATCGCTGGTAGGCAAACAACGTATCGAACACGATCTCTGCAGAAGGCATCGCCACCGTCGCCATTCACACGCTCCTGTAGTTTGGGGAAACCGTTAGTGTAGCGCAGCCTCGCCTCGAGGCCGGTGGCGTCGTCGATCTGGAGCTCGTATCGGCCCCGAAGGTACCCGCCGCTGTTCGACTCTTTCGGCACGCGGAACTCGCAAAACCCTGACCGCGTGACGGTCGGCGTCTCTAGCCGGACCGCGCCTTCGCTGCGTAGAGCAGATGCCCGCCGGCGGCGCGGAACCCGAGGGTCTCCAGGCACTCCTTTGAGATCTCCGCCGGGTGGACCTTGGGGAACCGGAACGTCCCCACGCCGAGTCGAGAGAGCAGCTGCTTCAGACGGGTTCCATGGTCCTCGACGAGCGTGCGGAGGGACAGGATCTCCCCATCGTCTATATAAAGGAGGTAGGCCTCTATGCGCTCCTCAGACGCGACGGCGAGCCCTGCAATGTCGTCCTTCCTTGCCGTGAGGGTCTCCACCGAGCGCTCCCAGCAGGTCGGCGGGTGAGCCTCTTGAAGGAGACCATTGGCGGCGAGGTCATCGACCGAGACAGGAATCACGAAACTCCCCTCCACGCCTGGCGCATCGCCTTCTTGACGCTCCCAAACGTAGTCGGTCAGAACCGCCTCCTGGACATACCCGCCTGCGCTGAACAGCTCGGACGCGGCCGCGAACGTCTCGGGGACTTCGGCGATCATTCGAGGGGGGCCGAGAATCGCGAGCTTCGAGCCGAGCGACGTGAGCAGGTGGCGCCCATGGCCCTGTCGTACATGATCGGGATGGACGGCGATCGTGTGGACGAGGGTACCGGAAGGCCGCTTGGCGCCGATCAGCACGCCGATCGGGTCGGAGCCCGCGAAGGCGACCATGCAGCTGCTGCACCAGACCTGAAGGTCGCGGATCGACCGCTTGAACGCGACCGCCGTCACGGGCGGCTCGTCGGGAAAGTGCGGAGACCAGCAGCGATTCAGCGCGTCCACGAGAAGCCCGATGTCGTCCGAGCGGCAGAAGCGATACGCCGACAGGATCAGTCCTGGCGAGGAGTCGCCGACAGCGATCTCACCTCGTTGAGGTAGCCGCCACCCGCCGGGGCTTCCTGAGCGGGCGCGGCTGTCGCTTCGTTTCGAGGATCGACTGCCTTCGATGCCGCGGAGGGAGCCGAGTAGGTCGAGATCATCTCGGCCATCATCTTCTTGCCGAACTCGATTCCATCCTCGACGAGCGCAAGGTCGATCGACCCGCCTTCGCCGACGGCTGCGGCGCGCTCCCGCGCAAGCTCCTCGACTCTCTCCTGCGTCTTGTTCCGCATGAAAC
>JANNHC010000095.1:0-9407 GCA_031404215.1 Acidobacteriota bacterium | reverse complement strand
GCCGAGCGCGCCAGCTCGAATGCATCGATCAGCGAATCGGTCGTCGTGCCGAGCACGCGCGCCAGCCGCGAGGCGTTCTTCCGGAAATCAGACGGACCCAGCGAATCCGACAGGAAACGTCGAACCTCTCCTGTCGAGGCGCCGTCGTCGTACCCGTTGATCGCGACGGTCAGCTCGACGCGCGGGTTGGTGACGAGCTGGCTGGCGAGCGCCCCTGAGCCGCGGCCGCCCGAGAACAGCACGACGCGCAGTCGTGAGCGGCGGGATGCGGCGGCTGGCACGCCCAATTATCGCGGTATAATTGAGGACATTCAATGGACACCTCGATCGATCTGACGCCGCTGGAGCACGTCTCCTGTTTCCTGTGTAACACCGCCGATCAGTATGATGTCGTTTACGAAGCGCGCGCCGAGCGTGACAAGGACGTCGATCTCGGGCAGACACTTCGGGCCTCTGGAGACGAACTACTGATCGACCAGCTCGTGCGCTGCCGCATCTGCGGGATCCAGTACGTGAACCCGAGACTGAGGAGCGACCTCATCTCCTCTGGGTACACCGAAGGAGAGGATCCCGCGTACGTCTCGCAGCTCGAGGCGCGGAAACGCACGTTCGCCGCATCGCTCGACAGGATCGAACGCGCCGCCGGTGGTTGCGGACGACTCCTGGACGTCGGGACGGCGGCCGGTGCATTCGTCGCAGCGGCGCGCGAGCGAGGGTGGGATGCCGAAGGGTGTGAGCCGAATCGCTGGCTCGCCACGTGGGGCGCCAGGCATTTCGGCGTGACGATCCGTCAAGGCACGCTCTTCGACCAGGATTATCCCGAGGGCAGCTTCGACGTCATCACGTTGTGGGACGTGATCGAACACACGGCCGACCCACCCGCGGTGCTCGAACGATGCCGGGCGCTGCTCAGGCCCGGCGGCATCCTGGTCGTGAACTATCCGGACATCGGCAGCTGGATCGCGCGTGTCCTCGGACGCCGCTGGCTGTTTCTCACCTCGGTACACCTTTTCTATTTCGATCGCCGGACGATTCGGCTGATGCTCGAAAAATCCGGCTACCACGTGGAATCCGTGCGTCCGCACGTCCAGAGGCTCGAGCTCGACTACATTCTATCGCGCGGGGCTGTTCTGAGCCCGACAGTGTCCGCCGCTGCCCGCGCGCTGGCTCGACCCCTGAAGCTCGCCCGCAAGGTCGTACCCTACTGGCTCGGCCAGACGTTCGTCATCTGCCGCCGTTCAATGATGCTCGTGAGCCTCTCGACGGGCTTCGAAGAGGCTCAGGCTGCCCTGCTGTTGGCCGTGGGGCTGTCCCTGGCATAGTCGTCCACTCCGTCGCGGAACCGCGGCAGTTTTCGTTCCCGATCGGAACCGGCCCATCGTGGTCATCCGTTCCTAAACCGGAAATATGTGCGCATCCCGATGAACCAGTCCCGCAGCCCGATCTTCTTGCCCTCCTCCTTGCTGCGCGGGTTATAGCTGACCGGCACCTCGACGATACGGAACCCGCGCGCGAGACACTTTGCGGTAATCTCGTGGTCGAGCTCGAAGCCGGTGGTGGTCAGCGTCAACGCCGTGATGACGTGCCGTGGAAACAGCTTGAGGGCGGTAACGGTGTCGGTCAGCCACGTGCCCGTGAAGACTCGCGCCACGACGCTCAGGCTGCGCCCTCCGAGATACGCGGCCAGCGACTGGTTCGCGTGGCGCCCGGCGCGCAGATACCGGCTCCCATAGACGATGTCGCCGCGCCCCTCGAGGAGCGCCCTCACCATGGGGACGTAGTCTTGCGGGTTGTACTCGAGATCGGCGTCCTGAATGATCAGGAGATCGCCCGTGGCCAGCTCGATGCCGACGCGGACCGCCCCTCCCTTGCCAGTATTCCGCTCGAGCCGTGTCAGGATCACGCCGGCGAAGCCAGCCGCGATCTCGGCCGTGCGATCCGACGAGTGATCGTCGATCACGACGACTTCCTTCCGAACGCCGAGAGGTGCGAGGTCAACGTCGGCAATCTGCCGGAGCAGCGTGCCAATGAAGCGCTCCTCGTTGAACGCGGGAATCACGATAGACAAAAGCTGCGTCACGCTGTTGACGTTGGCATCCCTAAAGGGCTGCGCTACGTTGTCCCCCCGTGTCCGCACACGACATCATACCGGTCACTTCGTGGATCGCCGTGCTGTCACGAGCCACACGCGATCCAGCCGCCGGACCTCGACCTGTTTCCACCCCGTCCCCCACTGAATGGCGGGTTCACCTCTCACATCGATGGCCAGCGCCCAGACGGCATTCCCCTGCTGCCGCTCGAACACGGCGCGGGCGGCCCGCGTCGAGAACGCACGCACCGCCGCGCCCGGCGCACCCGCGCTCCTCAGCGTGCCGCTTCGCTCGATGTCGTCCGGTAGCAGCGTCCATGACTCGTTCCACGCGTCGAAACACTCCAGCTCTCGGCCCGACGGCACTCTGCCCTGCAGGCCTCCTTCGTAGTGGAAGGTGGAGCCGAGCCCGGCGAGTCTCGTGAGCAGCGCGGCCGCGCGGAAGCGGGCAGGGTCGTTGTCGCGACGCCCCGCGATGAACGCCTCCCCCGCGCCGATGGGCTCGTCGCTCACGACCGGCTTTCGCCAGTCCTCGATGAGCGCGGCTCCGCGGGCCAGGGCGAGCACGTGCCCCCAGCCTTCGGAGCCGCTGCTGCGCGGAAAATGCATCGTCGCGTAGCCGCCGCCGGCAAACGCCGGATCTGCCTCTGCCGAGCCCCACGCGACGGGCACGACGCCCGGCACGAGCGAAGCCAGGCGCTTCAGCTCGCGCGCGTCATGAAGGCGCCGATTCTGCGTCGGGTGCGCCGGCTCGTTGGCGATCTCAACAATCGCGTTCGCGTGCTTCATCGCGATCGCGCCGATCGCACGCACGTGCGCCGCCTCGTCCATCGGCCTGTCGGCCGTGTCGGCCAGGGCGACGACTTCAACGTGCAGGCCCAGGGCGGCCGCCATCTCGAGCAGTTTCGGCAGCGCGCGGATACCATCTTCGGGGGTCAGGTCGAACAGGTGCTTCGCCGTCGCGAGCACGCGCACGACCGTCAGCCCCCGGCTGGCGGCCCAGGCCAGATACTGCCGCGCGGAGACGTCGCGGCCACGGGCGATGTCGGCAAGAAGGCCGAACGCGGTGATGCCGCGCCACTGAAACGGGCGCCCGTCGGCCTTCAGAAATATCGTGGGAGAGGGTACGAGGTGACGGGGAGCAGGCGGTTGGGGCGTCAGAGACGTCCTGATGGAACCAGCCAGGCCACCGCACACGAGAAGCAGCGCCGCCGCGATAGCCGGCCCGCGCACGTCAGCGAATTCCGAAGAAGCCGCGCATGGAGGGAAGGATCACGCCGTTCTCGAACCGGCTGTCGCAGAGCCACCAGCGCTGCTGCTCGTAGACACCCGTCACCACGCAGTCGCCCTGCACCGATTCGACCGAGCCCGTCGTGCATGCCGGGACGCCCGGGCCGGGCGGGGGACACTTCGTGATCCTCGATCGAAACGAACAGCCGACCATCGCCTGCCCGTTGAGCCCGCTCGACCCGATCGAGACGCGCTTCAGGTTCAGTGACGACGAGAGAATTTTGTAGTGATCACGGTTGTACTGGATATCCGCGCGCTCCTCCGCCTTCCCACGGCAGGAATCGGAAAAATTACGGATGCAAGCCGATGCGTCCGTCTCCGAATTCGCAAAGTCCGACAGGAACTGAAGCGCCAGATCGCCCAGCTCTCTCGGTGAATTGTGCACGCGGATGGGAGGAGCGGCCGCGGTTGCGACGTTCTGTGGACGCACTCCGGCGCCATCCGGTGTTCCGTACCGCTCGGTCACCGTCAGCGTGATCGCGTAGTCGGCCGGCGTGGTGACGTCCTTCGGAGCCCGCCAGGTCACGGTCGGCCCTTCGCCGCTGAACGTCCCCGCGTCCGTCTTCCACTCGAAGAGCAGCTGATCGATGGGCGTCTCGGAATCCTTGACGTCTGCCGTCAGCTTGACCTCCGCGTCAACCTCCACCCGTTCCGCGCTGACAACGACAGCCGCGATCACCGGGGCAAGGTTGACGGATGCTCCCGCGGACGGGGGCGTCGCGTTCGGCGGCTGCTGGTTGACGGGAGTCGGACTGTTCGATGACCCTCCGCAGGCGGCCGCCAGCACGCCGGCGAGCGCGCCGGCCACGCCGGTCGCCGCAATTCGACGAAACACCGCTCACGCCCTCACGACGTCATCCACGCGGGCCGGTTCGGTTTCGAGCACGTCGCGGATGACGTAAATCGGCTTGTCCTGCGACTCGTGATACGTGCGCGCCTGCATTTCGGCGAGCAGCCCGAGCGTGACGAGCTGCACGCCGGTGAAGATCAGGAGGATTCCAAACAGCAGCAAGGGACGGTTGCCGATGCCCTCGTGCGCGAAAAACTTGACCCACGCGAGCCAGGCGCACACGGCCACGCCGAGCGTCCCCATGGTGATTCCGAGCAGGCCGAAGATGTGCAGCGGACGCGTCGAGTAGCTGATCAGAAACTTGACGGTGAGGAGGTCGAGCACGACCCGAATCGTGCGCGAGATGCCGTACTTCGACGTCCCGTGGCGGCGCTCGCGGTGGTTGACGACCTTTTCGACGATCGACACACCCATTTCGCTCGCGATCGCCGGCAGAAAACGATGCATCTCGCCGTACAGCTTCAACGGCTTGACGACTTCCGCCCGGAAGACCTTCAACGAACAGCCGTAGTCGTGCAGCTTGACGCCAGTCGAGAACGAAATAATCGCGTTGGCAATCATCGAAGGCAGGCGGCGATTGATGAACGGGTCCTTCCGATCCTGACGCCAGCCCGCCACGATGTCGGTTCCGCGTTCCGCGATGTCCACCATGCCCGGGATGTCGCGGGGATCGTTCTGCAGGTCGCCGTCGGAGGTCACGATGTATTGGCCGCGCGCGTGGGCGAACCCGGCCGCGAATGCGGCCGTCTGGCCGAAATTCCGGCGGAAACGGATGACGCGGAGCCGCGCGTCCGTTTTCTGAAGCGCCGCCAGCTGCTCAAACGTATCGTCGGTGCTCCCGTCGTCTACGGCGAGGATTTCGTAGGACCTTCCGGACGCCCCAAGCACCGCGGTGAGCTCGGCATGGAACTCTGCCACGTTGAGCGATTCGTTCCGCATCGGCACGACAACGGAGATCTCCGGACCCATGGCTTTTGATTGGGATAAACACTTGATTATACGGGCTTTGCATGGCGCTCGTCAATCGGTGACGGGCGCCTTGCGCTTGCGATACCAGATCCAGGCGACACCGGCTGCGAGCACGATGGCGGCGACACCGATCGACACCTCGCGTGCGTGGTTCTTCAAGAAGACGGCCGCCCGTTCGCCGTACCAGAGAGCGAGCAGCCCTTCACCGAAGTAGCGGATCCCCCGGCCGATCGTGATCGCAACCAAAAACTCGATGGGCCGGACGCGCGCGACGCCGGCGACGAGTACGAAAGGCTTGAACGGGACAGGGGGAGGAAGAAGCGACGGGACGGCGACGGCAAGCAAACCGTATTTCTGAAAGATGGCGAGCGCGCGATCGACGTGCCGGTCGTGAAACCTGCGCCGCAGGAACGCCTCGCCTCCTCTGCGCCCGACGAGGTAGAGCAGAAAGCAGCCGCAGGTCGAACCCAGCGTGGCAAGCAATGCGTAGTACACCATGCGTTCGGGATGACGAGTCACGAACACGATCATCAGGAGATCGACCACCTCCGGGAACGACAGGAACGACGAGTCGAGCAAGGCGATGAGAAACAGACCCGGGCCGCCCAGTGCGAGCGCGAAGCCCTGTACCCAGGTAACGAGACGCTGCATGCGGCTGAGTGTAGACTAAGTGTTCACGAGCATGACTAAGAGACGCCTGGTCACTACGAGCGTCCTCACACCGCAGCCCGCCGCCGGGCGATTCACCACGGCGCTTTCGCCGGACCGCCTTCCACTTCTCATCGCCGGCGCGTCTCTGGCTATTGGCATCGCCGCCGCCTGGCATTACTCCAGAGCCGGGCTGTCGCTCGCCCACTACGACGCGCGTGCACATTTGGTGGTCGCGCGCCGCATCATCGACAGTCTCACGCCGGGGTGGCAACAGGTGGGCGCCGTCTGGCTGCCGCTGCCGCACCTGCTCAACATGCTGCCGGTCCAGATCGAGTCCATGTATCGCAGCGGCGCCTCGGCGATCGCCATATCCGTCCTGAGCACGGCGCTGACGTCCTGGGCGATGTCGTCGATCATTTTTCGCGCCACGAGATCGGCCAGCGGCGCGGTCGCCGCCGCGGCGTTGCTGCTGTTGAACCCGAACGTGCTCTACCTGCAGAGCACTCCGATGACCGAACCGCTGCTCGTTGCGACGACGATGATGGGGATTGCGCTGACGTCCAGGTGGATGGACGCGGGCGCCCGCTGGCCCGTGGCGGCGGGCATCGCGCTTGCCGCCGCGTGCCTCACGCGCTACGAGGCGTGGCCGATTACGGGCGCGACGATCGTGCTGGCGGCGGCCGTGAGTCTGCGGCGTGGATACACGACCACCGCGGCGGTCGCCGCCGGCTTGCGCCTCGCGGTCTTCCCCGCCATCGCCGTCGCGCTCTTTCTCGTCAACAGCCGCTGGACCGTGGGCGCCTGGTTCATCAGTGGCGGATTCTTCGTGGCCGAGAACACCGAAGCGCTTGGTCATCCGCTGGTCGCGTGGAATCAGGTGCGGGAAGGCCTCTACCGGCTTTCCGGCAGCGCACTGGTCTGGTCGGGCTCCGCAGGCGCCGCGTTGACGATCGTCGCGTTCGCGCGCTCGCGTTCGCGCGCGTCACTCGTCCTCCTGCTTGCGTTGGCGGGCGCCGGGGCGCTGCCCTGGTTCGCCTACCTGCAGGGGCATCCGTTCCGGATCCGGTACGACGTACCGCTCGTCGCCGCGTGCGCCGCGCTCGCGGGTGCCGGCATCGGGCTCTTATGGACCCGCGCGCGGATCGTCGCCGCGCTGGCCGTCGTGGCCCTCTCCCTCGCGCAGTCGCCGCCCCTCGACCTCGCGGCTCCACTCATCACCGAATCACGGCGCGACGCCGCGAACACCGCAGGCCGCCGAGCCGTGACCGCGTTTCTTGTGAAGCACAACGACGGCCGCACGGTCATGATGAGCATGGGATCGCTCGGCCACTACATGCAGGATCTGTCCGCCGAAGGCTTTCACATCCACGACTTTCTCCACGAAGGCAACGGCGACCTCTGGGCCTTCGCGATGACAAACCCGCGAGCCACGGTGGGATGGATTGCGATCGAGGAACAGGCCGAAGGCGGCGACGCGGTGTATCTGGCAAGCCGACACCGCGCCGCATTTCTGGACGGCTTTTCCCGTGTTGCAGAAGGAGGCGGGGTGGCCCTCTACAAGGCTCTCCGATAGATCCCTTTAGAACCTGAGATGAACGGTCAGGAGCGCGTGCCATCCGCCGAGATCGATCTTGTCGCCGAGAAAACCACTGTCGATCCCGCCCGTATCTCCTGTAGCTTTCTGCCACCGCAGTTCCCCGCCGACCGCCAGCGCGTCGCCAACCGGCGCGCGGATGCCACCTAGAACCACAGGCCCGACCGCCGTGCCTGTCGCGATGAAACGGCCGGGGAAGATGGAATCGTTGTCGCTGAAATCCACGAACTGACCGATCTCGCTATAGCGCCACTTGAACGCACCGATGCCAACGCCAACATACGGCTCAACGCCGCCCCGGCCGATTGGCAGAAAGCGCACGGTAGCAGTCAACGGTACAATCCGCAGCTTGAGATCCTGCTCGATCTCCGAACCGTTGCTGTTCTGAAAGCCGCTGTAAACCGTCGGCACTGTCCTCTGGTAATACCCGGCGCCCAATCCTGCCTCCAGGTAATCGCCCAAGCCCACCAGCCACTCCCCGCCGACCGACAGCCCGTTGAAATCCTTGAGCTCGAACGCCAGCGAGTCGCGGTCCGCGAGTATCGTGTCCCTTTCGTCGCGCGAGTCCAGGCCTCGGAGGAAGAACCCGCCGAGTGTGAAGCCGATCGCCTGTCGATGCTCTGACGAGACCTGCCTGACGACTTGCGCGTGCGCGGCGACTGGCGCCAGGAGGCCGGCTGCCGCCGCCAGGCCAACCGAGTACCGCACACTGTGCAACCAGAAACGTTTCATCATGAGAAACTCCGTTTCGGAGGCGCCGTCACGGCATGGCCTCCAGGTATCCGACAGGTCAGCATGAACAATGCCACGAACCGTGGCGAAAAGCCGCCGGGTTCGGTGCGCCGGGGGCGGCGAGATGTCTTACCAGGGGGTCAAACCGTCCACAGAAGATGCCAGAGGGTTGTCGCGAACCCCCAGCCGCTGTCGGCGCACGGCGAGCGGGCCGTCGCCGTCGCCGTGATGAAGGGCGTTATGTCCGCCGACCCGTGAGGAACGACTGAATGATCTCGACCATGCCGTCGTGGATGTGCCCGTTGGTCGCGACGAGGTTGCCGGCCCGGGAACTGTAGGGACCTCCCGCCAGATCCGTGACGCAACCGCCGGCTTCCTGCACGATCAGAGCCCCGGCCGCGACGTCCCACGGGTGCAGGGACTGCTCCCAGAAACCGTCCAGCCGTCCGGCCGCGACATAACACAGATCGATGGCCGCCGATCCCAGCCGGCGGACCGCGCGAGACACCTTCAGGAACTCACCGAACAGTCCGACGAGCGATTCCGAGTCGTCCTGCACGCTGTACGGAAAGCCCGTGCACAACAGCGAATCAATCAGGGTGCTGGCTGTCGAAACCCGCAGCGGAGCCCCGTTCAACCATGCGCCCTGACCTCGCTCGGCGGTGTACAACTCCCGCCGGCTTGGATCGTAAATCGCGGCGACCGACGGCACGCCCCGAATCTCGAGCGCGAGCGATGAACAGAAAATCGGAAGGCCGTGGGCGTAGTTGGTGGTGCCGTCCACCGGATCGAAGACCCAGCAGTATTCCGGCACCGCGTCCTGCTCGGCCAGCGCGGAGAATTCCTCCCCCAGGACGACGTGCTCCGGAAATCGCTTCGCGACGAGCTCACGAAATTCGCGCTCGACGCGCAGATCAATCTCCGTCACGAGATCAATCGTGCCCTTCTTGTCCACACGCATCGCGCCGCCGAAGTGCGCCATCTGGATTTCTCCCGCGCGGATGACGGACTCGATGGCGGTCGCGAGAAAGACAGGGGGGATCGAATCAGGCACCGGTCGCCAGCTTCTTGACCATTCGCACTTCCATGCCGCCTTCCGCCGCCCGTCGCAGCACGACGTCGTCCATGAAACTGCGCATGAAGAAGATGCCGCGGCCGCTGGATTTCAGGATATTTTCAGGGGCCAGGGGATCGGCCACCTTGTCGGGCTCGAATCCTTCTCCCTGGTCCAG
>JANNHC010000094.1:0-7684 GCA_031404215.1 Acidobacteriota bacterium | reverse complement strand
GCGCCCGCTCAAGACCAAGAAGGGCGACCGCATGGCGGTCTTCATGCTCGACGACGTGGCCGGAAACGTGGAAGTCGTGGTCTTTCCCGAAACGTTCCTGAAGCACGGCGGGCTCGTCGAAAGCGACGCGATGCTGCTCGTCCGTGGCAAGCTCGAAAAAGACGACGAGTCCGCGCGTATCGTCGCGACCGAACTCATGCCGATCGCGGCCTTGAAGGAACGAACCACCAAGGAAGTCGTGATCCACCTGCGCCAGGCCTCGCAGGCCAGGACGATGTTCGAAGCGCTGGCGGAGCTGCTGTCGCGCCATCGCGGCGACCGGCGCGTGTCCCTCGAACTCGATGTCAACGGGCCCCGGCCGCTGCGCGTCCGCGCCGACGTCGCCCAGCGGGTACGCCCTTCGGACAAGCTCGTGGCGGAGGTGGAACAGATTTGTGGGACCGGAACGGTGGAGCTTCGCTGAATTGGTGATTGCTGAATGCTGATCGTTGATTGACAGTGATCAATCGACCGTCAATCAGCCATCAATCATCAATCAGCAATCAGAGATCAGCAATGGATACACAACCCTATGCCGGCTGACCTGCTCGAATTCGAAGAACCCGTCGGGGTGCTGCTGAAGGAAATCGAAGCCCTCAGCCTGATGCCCCGCACGCCGGATCGCGAGCGGTCGATCGAGACCCTGCGCAAGCGCGCCGACGAGATTCGCGCGGAGCTCTACGCGACGCTCACGCCGTGGCAGCGGGTGCTCGTCGCGCGGCACCCGAACCGGCCCAATACGCTCGACTACGTGGAGCGGCTGTTCACAGGGTGGGACGAGCTGCACGGCGACCGACGCTTCGCCGACGACCACGCCATCGTCTGCGGGTTCGCGGAGTATCGGGGACACCCCGTCGCGGTCATCGGCCACCAGAAGGGTGGCGACACCAAGCAGAAAATCTACCGGAATTTCGGATACGCCCGGCCGGAAGGGTATCGCAAGGCGCTGCGTGTGATGCAACTGGCGCAGAAGTTCAGCCGGCCGATCGTCGTCTTCATCGACACGCCGGCCGCCTATCCGGGGGTGGAATCCGAAGAGCGTGGCGTCGCCGAGGCGATTGCCTTCAACCTGCGCGAAATGATGATGATCGAAGTGCCCATCGTCGTCCTCGTATGCGGCGAAGGAGGGAGCGGCGGGGCGCTCGGAATGGCCATCGGCGACCGCGTGCTGATGCAGGAATTTTCCGTCTACAGCGTGATCCCGCCCGAAGGCTGCGCGGCGATCCTGTGGCGCGACGCGAACCGCAAGGTGGAAGCGGCGGCCGCCTTGAAGATTACCGCGACCGACATGCTGGCGCTCGGGCTCATCGACGGCATCGTGCCGGAACCGACCGGCGGCGCGCACAATAACCATGATGCCGCCACCGCGCTCGTCGATCAGGCGTTGTCGGTGTCGCTGTCCGATGTGTCCGCGCTGTCCACTGAGGCGCGCCTCAACGCGCGTTACGACAAGTTCCGTAAGATGGGTGAAGAGGGGACGGCCTTCGTCAACACGGACGCGTGAAGCCATGAAGCCATGAGTTGATGAAGCGATGAAGACCCTGCTCTGGCATCACCTGCCCTGCAACGACGCCGAGGCCGCCACCCTGTCGGCCGCCCTCGGCGTGCATCCGGTCATCGCGCGGTTGCTGTGCCTGCGGGGCCTCGGCGACGCGGAACAGGCGGCGCGTTTTCTCAACCCGTCGCTCGACCATCTGCACGACCCCTTCAAACTGGCGGACATGGGCCTGGCCGTCACCCGCATCGAGCGCGCGCTCGCCGGGCGCGAACGGATCGCGATTCACGGCGATTACGACGTGGACGGCATCACCTCCACCGTGATCCTGCGGCGCGCGCTGGAACTGCTCGGCGGCGACGTCGTGCACTTCATCCCCGAGCGGCTCCGCGACGGCTACGGCCTGCAATGCGCCGCCATCGACCGGTTGCACGCCGAGGGCGTCGCGCTGATTGTCTCCGTGGACTGCGGCATCAGGAGCACCGACGCGGCACGGCGCGCCCGGGAGCTCGGCGTCGATCTGATCGTCACGGATCATCACGAGCCGGAAGGCTCGCTGCCGCCCGCGCTCGCCGTCATCAACCCGAAGCGTCACGACTGCACCTATCCCGACAAGAATCTCGCGGGCGTCGGTGTGGCGCTGAAGCTCGTGCAGGCGCTGTGCGAGCGGGCGGGCAAGGGCAAGTGGCTGGGCGCATTCGTGAAGATGGCCGCGATCGGGACCCTGGCGGACGTCGTGCCGCTCGTCGGCGAGAACCGCGTCATCGCGCGCCTTGGACTGGCCTCGCTCAGCAAGGGCCCGCATACCGTCGGCCTGCGCGCGTTGCTCGACGCGTCGGGGCTCACCGGCAAGACGATCGACAGCTACCAGGTGGCGTTCATGCTCGCGCCGCGCGTCAATGCGGCGGGGCGCATGAGCACACCCGATATCGCGACCCGCCTGCTCCTGGCGACGGACGAAACGATGGGGGAGGAGGCTCGCGCCCTTGCGCAGCTGCTCAACGACGAAAACCTGCGGCGCCAGCAGGAAGAGGCCGAACTCGTGGCCCAGGCACGCAAGGCCATCGAGACCGACCCTGCCGTCGGCGCGCACAACGTGCTGGTTGTCGGCGGCGCCGGCTGGCACCGCGGCGTGATTGGCATCGCCGCGTCCAAGCTCGTGGACGCCTTCCACAAGCCCGCCATCGTGCTGTCGGTTGACGGCGATCTCGCGCACGGGTCCTGCCGCAGCATTCCGGCCTTCGACATGCTCGCCGCGCTCGAGCATTGCTCCGACGTGTTCCTGAAGTTCGGGGGCCACAAGCAGGCCGCCGGCCTGACGATGGAAGCCGCGCGCGTGCCGGAGTTTCGCGCGCGCATCAATGCCTACGCGGACGAAGTGATCGAGCCGGATCAGCTGCGGCCGCGCCTGCGTATCGACGGACCGTTGACCCTCCGCTCGATTACGCCCGAGCTCATGCGCGACCTCGACTCGATGGGACCTTTCGGGATGTCGAATCCCCGGCCGGTGTTCCACGCCTCCGGCGTCGAGATCGTGGACGGGCCGCGCACGCTCAAGGAGCGCCACCTCAAGATGACCTTCAGCCAGGACGGCAAGCGCTTTCGCGCGATCGCCTGGCGCGCCGCCGAACGCGCCGACTTCCTCACCCGTAACCGCGGCGGCATGAACCTCGCCTTCTCGCTCGAAAAGAACGAGTTCCAGGGGGAAACATATCTGGAACTGAACGTCGCGGATTTCAAAGCGCTCGACGGAGCCGAGTAGACCAATGGCTGATTGGTGATCTCGGCAGCCCTGAAGGGCTGGGCTACACTACCGTGAGGAGTGCTGGCTACGCCTTTCTGTGACTGCTGACTCAATGCAACCAGCAATCGGTAATTGATGATCCACCCATGCGCTGGCAGAAAACCGCACGGCTCGCAATAGCGGCGTTCGTGATCGTCTTCATGGCGATCGTGGTGGTCGCGTTGCGCCAGCGCAAGGCCACGCCGGTCGCGGCCGGACCGCCGGAGCGCAGGGACAAGGACTGTATCCTCGAAAACACGACCGGCGGCAGCCTGCAGTCGGAAAAAGAGGGCCGCGTCGTTTTTGCCATCAAGTTCGGGGCGCAATGCACGTATCCCGATGGGCGCTCGAAACTGGGAAACGGCGTCGAGATCACGTCGAACAGGAACGGCAAGCCGTTTACCGTCGTCAGCCGCGAGGCAGACGTGACCCAGGCGGGCGACGAGCTCAAGACCGCGCATTTCATCGGCGCGGTGAAGCTCACGAGCGACGGGACCGAAGTCACGACCGAGGATGCGACCTACGATCAGGCCGGCGGTGTCATGACCGTGCCGGGGGCGGTCGCTTTCCGGCGCGGCCGTATGAGCGGCACCGGCATCGGCGCCACGTACGATTTCAATCGTGACGTCCTGTGGTTGCTCGACAAGGCGCGCATCAAAGTGGCCGCGGACGACAAGGGCCAGGGCGGCCTCGACGCAAGCGCCGAGGCCGCCGGGATGGCGCGCCCGGACCACTATCTGAAGCTCACACGCAAGGGACACATCAGCGGCACAGGCCGTGTCATCGACGCCGACGACATCACGATCCGGCTCACCGAAGACGACCAGCGCGTGCAGATGATCGAGTTGCGCGGCAACAGCCGGATCGCGGGCGGCGGCGATACCGCCGGCCCACAGACCATGTCGGCGCGCGACATCGATCTGACGTACGCCGACGACGGGCGGACGCTGCAGCACTCGAAGCTCGTCGAGAACGCCGTCGTGGAGCTGCCGGGTGAGGGCGCGGGCGCCGGGCGCCGTGTCGCGGGCAGGACCATCGACATCGCGATGTCGCCGGATGGCAGGACGGTCACCAACTTGAACGCGACGGAAAATGTGCAGGTCGATCTCCCGCCGGAAGGCGACGCCGCGGCGAAGCGCATCCGTTCCGCCATGCTGGCGGCGACTGGCGCGCCGGGGTCGGGGCTCCAGAAGGCCACGTTCGGCGGCGGCGTCGAGTATCGCGAAACGCGCGCGGCGCGCGGGAACGCGGCCGCGGTCGATCGCGTGGCCCGTTCTGTCAGCCTGATCGTCGCCACGAAGCCTGGTTTCGGCGCCATCGAGCAGGCGGACTTTCACGGGAACGTCCATTTCACCGACGGCTCGGAGGTCGTGGCGGACGCCACACGGGCCCTGTATCACGTCGATTTCGATCGCATCGACCTCTCGGCGACCGACGATCCAGGGCCCGCCACGCCCCGGGTCAGCGATGGCCGTGTCACCGTCGAGGCCCGCACCATCGAGTTTTCGCTCGGCACGCGCAAGCTCAAGGCGGATACGAAGGTCCGCAGCTCCATGCTGCCGGAGCGCAAACCGGGGACCGCAGCCGCAGGAGCGAGGCGCGGTGGGACCGCTCCGGCCCCGGCGTCAGCCGCCAATTCCGAGACGCGGGTCCCGTCGCTCCTGAAACAGGATCAACCTGTCACCGTGACGTCCAACCGCCTCGATTACGACGGCGCGGCCGGGCACGCCATCTACCTGGGTAACGCCAGGCTGTGGCAGGGCGAGACCAAGATCAACGGCGACACAATTATCATCGACGACAAGACCGGCAATCTCGAGGCCCGCGTGAAGGTGCGCACCGAGATGATGCTCGACGAGGTGGACCAGAAGACGAGCGTGCGCAGGACCACGCGCTCGATCGGCGAGTCGGAAGCGTTCCTCTATGATGATGCGAAGCGGCTGGCGACCTACACCGAGAAGGCGCATCTCATCGGCCCGGAAGGCGACGTGACGGCCGAGAGACTCGAACTGTTCCTGGTGAAGAACGCCAACGAACTGGAGCGGGCGGAAGGCTACGGCGCCAATGGCGCCGTGATCGTGAAGGAAGGCGGGCGGGTGGCAACAGGAGCGCGCGTGACGTATCTGGCCAAGGATCAGACGTACCTGATGAGCGGAACGCCGGTCGAGGCACTGGAGACGGCGCCCGACGACTGCAAGAAATCGATCGGCGCCACGCTGACCTTCCAACGGGCGGTCGAGACCATCAAGATGGCCGGCAACGGCGTCATCCGGGCGGTGCAGACCCAAATCGCGTGTCCCACGGGGACGCGCTGACCGCATGGCCACGCTGCGCACGAGGGACCTCACCAAATCCTACAGCGGACGCACCGTCGTGAAAGGCGTCAGCCTGGACATCGCGTCCGGAGAAGTCGTCGGGCTGCTCGGCCCAAATGGGGCGGGAAAGACCACGACGTTTTCCATGGTCGTGGGCCTGACGGCGCCGGACTCGGGCCGGGTCCTGCTCGACGGCACCGACGTCACCGACAATCCCATGTACGTTCGCGCGAGGAAGGGCATCGGCTACCTCCCGCAGGAGGCGTCGATCTTCCGGGGCCTCAGCGTCGAGGACAACATCATGGCCATCCTCGAAACCCTGCCGCTCGCCGGCGCGGCGCGGCGCGCGCGCCGGACCGAGCTCCTGGCCGAGCTGGGCCTGACGCCCCTGGCCAAGGCGCCGGCCTACACCCTGTCGGGCGGAGAGCGGCGCCGGGTCGAGATCACGCGGGCCCTCGTCATCTCGCCGAAATTCATGCTGCTCGACGAGCCGTTCGCAGGCATCGATCCCATCGCCGTGACTGACATTCAGAAGATCGTGTTCCACCTCAAGGAACGCGGCATTGGCGTCCTGATTACCGACCACAACGTCCGGGAGACCTTGCGCATCACGGACCGGGCCTACATCGTCCACGACGGGGCGATTTTCCGGAGCGGGACGCCCGACAGCCTGGCGGCCGACGAGGAGGTCAAGCGGATTTACCTCGGCGCGGAGTTCCGATTGGACTAAGATTGGACGAGACGGACACGGCCTACTCGACCCATGGCGATTCAGCAGAAACTCCATACAAAGCTCGTCCAAAAGCTCATCCTCACCCCGTCGCTGCAACAGGCGATCAAGCTGTTGCCGATGTCCACGCTCGAGCTCGCCGACTTGCTGAACCAGGAAATGGTGGAGAACCCCCTGCTCGAGGAGGTTCCGACCGAGGAACTACAGCCAGCCGAGCAACAACAGCAGCAGGAAAAGCCCGCGGAGCAGCAGCCGACCGATAAGGGCGACGCCTGGGACGACGCCGACTACGAGTATTTCTTCGGCGACTATCTCGACGACGGATACCGCTCGCGGACCCCGTCGGAGGTCAAGGAACTGCCACCCATCGAGAACACGCTCTCGACGGCGGCGTCGCTCTCCGACCACCTCCTCTGGCAGCTTTCCCTTCAAACAGACGACGACCGGCTGAAGGAAATCGGGGGCGCGATCATCGGGAACCTGGACGACGACGGGTACCTCGTCGCGTCGGTGGAAGAGATCGCGGCCATGGGGGAGTGGCCCGTCGCCGACGTCGAACGCGCGCTGCAGCACGTCCAGACCTTCGACCCCATCGGGGTCGCCGCGCGCGACCTGCAGGAGTGCCTGTGGCTGCAGATTCGGCACCTCGGACTCGAAGGCACGCCGACCGAGAAGATCGTGACCGAGCACCTCCGGCTGCTCCAGAACCACCAGGTGCCCGAGATCGCCCGCAAGCTCGGGATCTCGATCGAGGATCTGAAGGAACACGTCGAGATCATCCGCAATCTGGATCCGAAGCCCGGCAGCCGCTACAACCCATCCCAGTCGCAGTACGTCATTCCGGACGTCTACGTGGTCAAGGTCGAGGACCAGTACGTCGCCGCGCTGAACGAGGAGGGGCTGCCGCAGCTGCGCATCAGCCCGGTCTATCGGCGGCTGCTCGACAAGACGGGGGCCGGCGGCGGGGAGCAGAACGACGAGACGCGGGCCTACGTGAAGGACAAGTTTCGATCCGCGCTGTGGCTGATCAAGTCGGTCGATCAGCGGCAGAAGACGATACACAAGGTCGCCACGAGTATCATCAATTTCCAGCGCGAGTTCCTCGATCAGGGCATCGAGTACCTGCGGCCGCTCGTGCTGCGCGACGTCGCGAACGACATCGGGATGCACGAATCCACCGTCAGCCGCGTCGTCAACAACAAGTACATGCACACGCCGCAGGGCGTGTTCGAGCACCTTGCGGAGTACACCTCGCAGCTCACCGAGGTGTTCCGCAAGCACGGCACCGAGGGCACGTGGTACGCCCACGCCTCCGTGGGTTG
>JANNHC010000093.1:0-1604 GCA_031404215.1 Acidobacteriota bacterium | reverse complement strand
GCAAGCCTTCCCCATCGCGCAGGCTGGCGGCGTGCGCGCGGAAGGTCTCGAAGTGATCCTGCACGATGTGGTAGAGCAGACCCTGCGCGGGATGCCGAGGTTCGTAGGTCGTCGAGGGCCTCATCGTCGGACGGACAGCTCGGCCTGGTGCGGGCGACACCCGAGCGCCACCAGGAAATCGCGATCTTCCCGGTACACGAGGGGAAGACGTGGAACCATCCCGCAATCGCCGGCGGCTACCTGCTCGTCCGGAATATCAACGAGATGGCGGCGTCCGATCTGCGGGTGAAATAGCGCGCGAGTACTTACCTCACCAGCTCGAAGCGGCCGGAACGGCCTGATTCTGCCTGAAAGAATGCACTTGCATGTGTAGAACTCGGGCCTACTATACCGAGGTCTTCGCAGGAGTCACTATGACCGAGGTAAATCGCAGGCTTTTCCTGACGAGCGCGGCGGCGTTGCCGGTGGCGCTGAAGGCGCAGTGCGCTTCCCAGCCAGAACGACACGGTCAGAGTGGCGGTCGTCGGCTTCAACGGACGGGGCAAGGCGCACATCTCTGCCTATCTGAAGATCCCCAACGTCGAAATCGCGGCATTGTGCGACATCGACGCGGCGGTCGTGGAAACTGGCTGCAGGATGGTGGAGAACGCAGGCAGGAAACGTCCGGCGACGTTCACCGACATCCGCAAGCTGCTCGACGATCGGAGCATCGACACCGTGTCGCTCGCCACGCCCAACTTCCACCATACGTTGCAGACGATCTGGGCCGTGCAGGCCGGCAAGGATGTCTTCGTCGAGAAGCCCTGCTCGTACAACATGTTCGAAGCGCAGCAGATCATCGCGGCCTCGCGGAAGTACAACCGGATCGTGCAGGACGGCACCGGCGCCAGCGCCGAGCTCCATGAGGCGAAGCGGCGGCTGAAAGAAGGCATCATCGGCGACGTCTACATGGCCCGCGGTCTCTGCTTCAAATGGCGCGATACCATCCGCCGCGCGAAGGAGGAACCCGTACCCGCCGGCGTCGCGTACGACTTGTGGACCGGCCCGGCGTCCGCCAAGCCGTTCACGCGCAAACCGCTTCCACTACAACTGGCACTGGCAGTGGGACTACGGCAACGGCGACCTCGGCAATCAGGGCGCCCATCAGTTGCACGCGGCGCGCATGGCGCTCGGCGTGAAATACCCGACGCGCATCAGCTCGATGGGCGGCCATTTCATGTTCGACGATGACCAGGAAACGCCGAATACTCTCGTCGCCACGTTCGAGTTCGACGACGCCGGCCAGACAAAACTTCTCGTGTTCGAGGTGCGCCACTGGATGACCAACAGTGAGGCGGGCATCGGTGAACGGTCGGATGCGCAGGCAGGCGCCGCCGCAGGACAGCCGCAGACCGTCGGCAACATCTGGTACGGATCGAAGGGCTATATGGCGACCGGGCGCGGAGGATGGCAGACATTCATGGGCCAGGAGCAGTCACCCGGTCCGAAGTCGGAGGCCGACGCCGGCGTCGGGGGCTTCGTGAACTTCATCGATGTCGTGCGCAGCCGTAAACGCGAAGACCAGCTCTCCGAGAACGAGGAAGGTGCGATATCGACGATGCTGA
>JANNHC010000092.1:0-8621 GCA_031404215.1 Acidobacteriota bacterium | reverse complement strand
GGGGGCGACTTGTTATATCGCCTCCACGCTCGCTCGTCGCCGCCGACTTAAGGATGCCGCTCTTGATAATCACCGGAGGTACTCACCATGAAACGGCGGATCGCGTTGTGTCTCACTGCCCCTTGCATTGCGGTGTCAGTTTCGACGCAGGAAGCGGCCCGCGCTGACCGGCAACGCTGCGGCACCCGCGAACCGTCGCTCGCGGAACTCCAGCAGATCGAGGAGCGGATCTCGCGCGGGCGCGGACCGTCGAAAGTCAACGAGGTCGTACCCGTCTGGGTGCATGTCATCCGCAGGGCCGACGGCTTCGAGAACGGGGACGTCCCGGACCAGATGATCCGGGACCAGATCCGGGTGCTCGGCGAGTCGTTCAACGGACGGACGGGCGGTGCCAACAGTGCGCTCGGATTCCAGCTGGCGGGTGTCACGCGGACCACGAACCAACGATGGTTCGAGCAGATGGTGTTCGACACCGGTCTGGAACTCGAGGCGAAGACTCAGCTGCGACGCGGCGGTCCTGAGACGCTGAATATTTATACGGTTGACGGAGGCCCCTACCTGGGATGGGCCTATTACCCGTCGATCCTCACGTCAGCGCGGTACGCCAAGCTCGACGGCGTCGTGGTCGACTGGCGCTCGCTGCCAGGCGGCACGTTCGCGATTTACAGTGAGGGAGACACGGCGACCCACGAGGTCGGCCACTGGCTGGCGCTGTCCCACACGTTCCAGGGCGGCTGCTCTTCGAAAAACGACGCGGTCTCCGATACCCCGGCGGAGTTCTCCCCGGCGTTCTTCTGCCCCGTCGGTCGTGACTCCTGCGGTCAGCCGTCGCGCCCGGGTCTTGATCCTGTGCACAACTTCAGGGACTACACGCAGGACTCGTGCATGTTCATGTTCACGCCCGGACAGGCGGAGCGGCTGCAGGCCGCCTGGGCCGCGTACCGTCGCCAGTAGCCGGAGGACGGTATTCCGGTCGGCTGTCTGGCTGACGCACGCCATGTGGACGCGGGGGTCTAGCCGAGCCAGACGGAGCATCGACATGAGGTTTCCCGTTCTCGTCGTTGTCACCAGCCTGCTGACCGGATGCGCCGCGCGGCCGGGGCCGCTCGTGCCGGAACATTTCGCGGACGTCACCGCGTATCGTCAGGCTCGCGCAAGACTTGTCGCCGACGAGCGCGCGCTTCGGCTCGGCGCAACCTTGATCCTGACTGCTGACGAGGAAGCGGCCAACCGATCGCTGCTGGCGCTCAAGCAGGCGGAGTTCGACCGCACGCGCGCTTACTTTCCTCCAGCCCACAGCTTTCTCCACAACCGAACCAGAGACCTGATTGAGAAGTCTGCTGTGTTCGAGGTGATGAAGCGGATGCCGAAAGGGGCCATCCTTCACGCGCACGGCAGCGCGATGGGTGACTTCCGCTGGCTGGTGTCACACGCGACGTATCGCCCCGATTGCTACATGTACGTCGGTGCGGGGCCGACACCAGTCCACGGCGCGCTTCGACTGGTCGAGCAGTCACCCGGAGACGGCTGGCGTCTTGTCTCCGAATTGCGCGGCGCGTCGCAGGACGTCAAGGCCTTCGACGACGCGATCTTTCGATCGCTGACGCTTGGTGAGGAGGATTTGGAAGCGCCTGACATCTGGGCAGAGTTTTCCAGAATCTTCCAGCGGATGTCAGGACTGATGAGCAACAGGTCGGTTCATGCCGACTATTGGCGGAACGCGCTCCTGAGTCTCATCGGTGAAAACGTGCAGTACATCGAATCGAGAAGCCTGCCGCTCGACGAGGCGATTATCCGCGATGTGCGAAGCCATGACGCGGACTTCGACATCAAGTTCATTCCCGTCGGAGGGCGCTCGGCGACTCGCGACCGAATCGCGCAGGTCTTGAGCGCGGCCATCGAGCAGCGTGCGAAGAATCCGGAACGTGTGAAGGGATTCGATCTGGTGGAAGAGGAGGATCGCGCCAACACCAATCTCTTCTATGTGGAGGAACTTCTGGCCGCTAGAAGAGAGGCGGAGCGCCGCGGCATGAGCCTGCCGCTGTATCTTCACTCCGGCGAGACCAACCGGGCTGAGAACGAAAACCTCTACGATGCGGTGCTGCTCGGGGCGTCACGCATTGGACATGGCGTGGCGCTCATCAAGCATCCACTGCTCATGGAGATCGTGAAGAAGCGCGGCACCGCGATCGAGGTCTGCCCGACCAGCAATCAGATTCTCGGCTATGTGCCGGATCTGAGAAATCATCCGGCCGCGAGCTACATCAGCGCAGGCCTTCCGGTCGTGCTGTCGCCAGACGACGCGGGCATCATGCAGAATTCGCTGTCTCACGATTTCTACGTGGCGTTCATGGCGTGGGGACTCGATCTCAGGGATCTCAAGCAGCTCGCCATGAACTCCCTTCTTCACTCGGCCATGAATCCGGACGAGAAGCGTCGCGCGCTGGCGGTCTGGGCGCGCCGATGGTCGGTGTTCGTGAAGTCGCTCAACGGGCCGCAGACCAGTGTGTCTTTCAGCGAGCGGTGAACGCCGCGGCGGCCGCCATGCTAGATTGGAGTGGCAGGAGACACCCATGCACACTTTCGACAGTCGAGGACGTTGGACATTGGCGATCATCGCGGTGGCGCTGGCGGGCGCGACCGCCGTTGCGCAGCAGGCGCCTGCGGGGGTGCCGCAACCCGCTGCACCGGCGGGCCGTCAGGCTGGCCCTGGCGGCGGACGCGGTCCGGCTCCTGGCGGCTTCCAGCGCGTTCCGGTGGCTCCATTCCCGACCGTGCCCTACGAAGAGGCGATGAGCGGGACCACATACCGCGTGGTGCCGGTCGTCAGCGGGTTGGCAAATCCCTGGAGCATCGCCTTCCTGCCCAATGGCGACATGCTTGTCACTGAGAAACCCGGCCGACTGAGAATCGTTCGCAACGGGAAGCTGGACCCGCAGCCGATCGCCGGGATTCCCGAAGTCTGGGCGGTCGGACAAGGCGGTCTGCTGGAGGTCCTGCCGCACCCGCGGTTTGCGGAGAATCAGCTCCTCTATCTGACTTACTCGAAGCCGTGCGGAGAAAAAGGGGGCACCACCGCGCTGCACCGCGGGCGGTTCGACGGCAAGGCGCTGACGGCGGCACAGGATCTGTTTGTCGCCGACAACTGCAACACGGGCAACCCGCATTACGGATCAAAGCTGGCCTTCGCGCCCGACGGTAAGCTGTTCATGACGATCGGCGAGCGCGGCGATCGCGATCGCGCGCAGAGCCTCGCGATCCACGGCGGGAAGATTCTGCGCTTGAACGAGGACGGCACGGCGCCGGCCGACAATCCGTTTAGCGGCAAGGCCGGACACAAGCCGGAGATCTACACCTACGGCAACCGGAATCCGCAGGGGCTGGCGTTTCAACCCGGCACGAGTGTGCTCTGGGCCAACGAGCACGGCCCGCAGGGTGGCGACGAACTGAACATCGTTCAGGCCGGAAAGAACTACGGCTGGCCGGTTGCCACGTACGGCCGCGAGTACCCGCCGAAGGGCGCGGTGATCAGTCCGCGGCCGGCGAAAGAAGGAATTGAAGACCCCGTGCTGCTCTGGGTGCCGTCGATCGGCATTTCCGGGATGACCTTCTACACGGGCGACAAGTTCCCGCAGTGGAAGGGGCACATCTTCGTCGGCGGGCTCTCCGGTATGGCGGTCCATCGTCTGGCGCTCAACGAACAGGGGGGCCTGCTCGGCCGCGAGGCGCTCTTGACCGGCATGCGTCAGCGCATCCGCGATGTGCGGCAGGGACCGGATGGCTACATTTATCTCGCCGTCGATGCCAATCCTGGCGGCGTGCTCCGCATCGAGCCGGCGCCGGCGCCGGCAACCCCGACCAACGGCAAGTGAGATTCGCCATGAAGCCACAGACGTCGCTCGCGGTTCTGACGACGGCCGCCATGTGTTTGCTCGGCGCGAGTTTGCTCGCGGCGGACTGGCCGCATTGGCGGGGGCCGAACGCCAGCGGCGTTGCGCCGGATCGGACCTTGCCGACCCGCTGGAGCGCGACGGAGAACATCGCGTGGAAAGCGCCGATCGCCGGAGTCGGCGTCTCGACCCCCATCGTGAGCGGGGATCGCGTCTACGTCACCTCTCAGATCGGCGCGGGCATCAGGCGCGAGGGGAACCACCCGCGTCTCGTGCAGGGCGCTGACGCGTCCGCGCAGGGGGAACGCGCGCTGGGCGTCGATGTCGCGGCGGGCGCCGACCCCACGAAGACAGCCTTCGTGATCGAGGCCTTCGGCCGCTCCGACGGCAAGCGCGTCTGGGAACGCCGGATCGAGGCGACCGGCGCGCTGACGCCCGTGCACGACAAGCACAATCTCGCCACGCCAAGCCCCGTGACCGACGGCGCCCTCGTGTTCGCCTGGTTCGGGACGGGCCAGATCGTGGCGCTCGACACGAGCGGGGCGGTCGTGTGGCAGCGGCATCTGGCCACCGAGAATGGCGCGTTCGACATCCAGTGGGGACACGGCAGCTCGCCTGTGCTCTACGGCGACCTGCTCATCCTGCTCTGCGACCAACCCGCGCGATCGTATCTGGTCGCCATCGACAAGAAGACGGGGAAGGATCGCTGGAAAACTGACCGCGGCCAGGGACGCGCGTCCTACAGCACACCACTCGTGATCGAAGGCGCATTCGGCGCCGAGCTGATCGTGAACTCGACTGAGCGCATCGACGCCTACGATCCGAAGACCGGAACCTATCTCTGGCACGCGGGAGACAGCAGCCGCTTTGCGGTCCCGTCACCGGTGTTCCACGACGGCGTCATCTACGCCAGCCGCGGCTACCGCAGCGGTCCGTATATGGCGATCAAACCAGGCGGGCGCGGAGTCGTGAGCAACACGCAAATGGTGTGGCACGTGCCGACGGGCGCGCCGTACGTCTCGTCACTCCTGCACTACGACGGGATCGTCTACATGGCGAACGACGTCGGCGTGCTGACGGCCGTCGAGGCGGCCACGGGCGCGCGCGTCTGGCAGGAGCGGGTGGATGGCGTCTTCTCGGCGTCGCCGGTCGCCGGCGGAGGTCACGTGTACTTCGTCAGCGAGAGCGGGGACACCGTGGTGGTCAATACTGGCCGGGCCGGCCGTGCGCCGCAGGTCATCGCGAGAAACGCCCTCGGCGAACGCGCCGTCGCCTCGCCGGCGATCTCGAATGGACGGATCTTCATCCGCACCGACAAGCACGTCTTCTCGATAGGGCGGTAGGTCTCGAGCCCGTTGGTGTCGGAATCGAAGCACGATTCCCCAGAGGGCCGCTCTCCAGCTGATCAGGAACTTGGTTTGAGCATGTTCATGTCCCTGATGTCACGAAGGGCCCGTCGCATTTCCTCGACAACCTGCATGCTGTCGAGTGTGGCTTCCAGGGTTTCGGCGGTCGCGCGCACAGCCTCCATCGCCGCGTGACGCGCGGCCTCGACTGCGGCTCGTGCTTCCTCACCGGCGAGCCGCGCCGTCTCGCCGGCTTCCCGCAGGTGCTCCCGCTCCTGACGGATCATCTCGAGCGCGTCACGATGCTGATCCCGGATCTCACGCGCTTCCTCGCCCATGCGCCTGAACTGCTCCGCTTCCCTCCGCGCGGACTCGGCTGAGATCCGGCGCTCCTCGGTAGCGTCGCGGCCCCGTTCCGCGTTCTGGCGGCCGTCCTCAGCCTTCTTACGCGCGCCTTCCGCCTGCTGTCGTTGCTCCTCGGGCGGGCTGTGGTCGTGATGCATTGGAATTCCTTTCCCTTCCGCTAATTCCCGAGCCTAGCAGACGGAGATGCCCGACAGCTGTCCTGAAAGCGACATTGAGAGAATCGTGAATGCAAGGCAGAACGGCAATTATGAACATCGCTCACCAGCTCATCAGGAGGCGTGTGCGACTGCTCCTCTCACCGCTTGACGGCGACGGTCGCCAGCAGGTAGCCGTGTCGCCGCACGGATGGAACGTGCCGATCGAGGAAAACGAACGGACGGACGAGGGCGCCGGTCACCGGGGCGAAGGGCCGGCACCATGAGTGGCACGCGAGGTCGAGCATCCTCAGCCACCCCGGCATGAAAAGAATCGCCGTTTCAGCCACGACTTCCAGCCCTGCCTTCTCGAGCATCCGCTTCAGCGCACGACGGGAGTAGGACTTCTCGTACCCATACCCGTACAGCCCGATCGCCTGGAGCAGGGCGACGAACAGCGGCCGGAGAAACGGGTCGTGCCGGTTCGGCACGCCGACGATCGCTCGCCCGCCAGGTTTCAGTACTCGAGCCATTTCCTCGACGGCGCGCTCGGTTTCGTCGAAGTGCTCGATGGTTCCCATCGAGTAGATGGCGTCGAAGCTTGCGTCGCGGAACGGCAGGTCGCGCACGTCGCCAACGGCGCCCCGCAGACCATATCGCGCGCCCGGCCTTCTGTCGAACGCGGATCGCGCCTGAATCACGGTGGGTTCAGAGATGTCGATGCCGTAGGCGCGCGCCCCCTGCCGGCTGGCCCACGCGAGAATGCGTGTGTTCTTGGCCTCGTCCCACAGGTCGGTCTTGAGAAGCTGGAGTCCCTCGAGTGGCGGGAAGTGCTCCGTGAAGAGACGTCGTTCATTGTCGGCGTAGTAACGCGTGGAGGCGGCTCCCTCGAGGTCCGGAAAGCGTTCGCCGACCCCCGACCAGAAATCCCGGTAACCCGATGGCGTCACGGCTGCTCACCCCGCACGGTCCACGTCCAGGCGCCGAGCGCGAACGACAGAGGACGCCGGTCGCCGTTGTCAATCAAATCGGCGGCCACCGTCGGTGATTCAGCCGGATGAAACACGAGCTCGTGGCCGCCGCTCGCAAGGCTGAGAGGACCGATCCGGTAGACGCGCCGCGCGGGGTCCACGACCAGCGTCTGGAGTGCGTGGCCATCGAGCGCCACGTCCATCTGGCGCGCACGGTGAAACGCGGACATTTCAAGATCGAGGGTCGCAACGATCGGCCGATCCCCGGTATTCGCGATCGTCCACGCCGCGTCCGCTCCCATCCATCGCCAGGTCCAGTCCGCATCCTGCTCGCGCGGAAAGAACCGTGTCATCCTCGACGTATAGACGGCCGGCGGGTGCGCCGTGACTGCGAACACCAGTCCGTCATCGAAACTCGCGGCGACACGCAGCCCGTCCCGTGCCGGAGGATCGGTCAGCGCCTTTCCATCGGATGTGTCACGCCGGACGAGGAGGTGCGTGTAACCGGTCGCCGCCAGCTTCCCGGGCAGGTTGGATTCCAGGCAGTCGCCGGCCGAACTGTCGAGCAACGTTATTCGATCGTGAGTCAACCATTGGACCGACTCGGACTCCTGGTCGAGCGGCCGGCAATCGAGGGCCCGAACGCTGCCGCTCTGCCGCGTGACCCACCGGTGCGCCGCCGTTGGCAACACGTCCCGCCACATCGTCTTCGGCGCGACAGCGTATTCGCCGACGGCAAGCGTCACGAACGCGAGACAGACGATCTGCGCCCGCCTGGTCCCGCGCCTGCGCAGGTAGTCCACACCGATGCCCGCCAGGAGCGCCGCCATGAGCTGCACGACCACGCCGAACCGCGCGTAGGACCGGAACATGGGGACGACGTCGTACAAAAGCGAGGATGGCCGGACGAAGGTAAACGCTCCGATCGTCCGCTCGGGCGAGAGCGAGCACACGAGCGCAGCCAGCCCCATGACCACGAGGACCGGAACCCGCATGATCGATGCGGGCACGGTATCGCGAAGCAGCCACCGCCAGGCAGCGACGAGGCCGAGCGCAACGATTCCCAACCCGATGGTCAGCTGCTGTTCGAGCAGTCCTTCGCGAACGCCAGCGGCGTTCCAGACGCGGCGCGCGGCCTCGCCGAGCACCGGATGCGCAACCGGCGGCACGAGGTAGCTCCACCACTTCGCGCTGTAGCGGAACAGATCGCCGCGAGGGAAACCGATCGCCTCGGGGCTCAGGACGACGGCGCCAGCGGCGCAGGAAGCGTACGCGACGCCGGCGGACGCGAGAAGCACGAGGCTGCCGAAGGTGATACCCAGGTTACGGAGCGATGGTGTACCTGTCCAACGCGTGCCGAACCAGTACGCGGCCACGGCGACGGGTGTCAGGACGGCGACGATCAGGCCGGCGTAGAAATTCGAGAGCGCCACCGCCATGGTCGTGGCGGCGAGACCGACGACCGCTGACGCCGACGCGCGGTCGAGACAACGCCACAGGGCGAGGAAATAGAGCGGCACCCACTGCGTTTGGGCGATGTGCGGGTGATACGCGGCCTGCGCGAGATGGAACGGCGAGAACGCATACGCCATCGCCGCGACGGTTGCGCCCGCCGACGACAGCGCGAGATGGCGCGCAAGCAGGTAAGCGGTGACGGCAGACAGCGGAAAGCTGAGCAGGATCAGCCAGTTGTATCCGGCCACGGCGCCAGAGATCCGAACGAGCAGCGCCCCGACAACGTCGGTGACCGGCTGTGAATACACGCCGATGCGCACCGGGCGCTCGAACTGCCGCATCGCGGTGAAGGGGTCGTGATGGCGTCCCACGATCTCCATCCCGAACAGCCGCTCGGACGGTGCGCGAATGACAGGGGTGGCAATCACCAGCGTGACGACGACGGCCAATGCCGAGACG
>JANNHC010000091.1:0-3069 GCA_031404215.1 Acidobacteriota bacterium | reverse complement strand
CAGAGCATGTCGGAGCCGCAATCAGCGCATCGCGAAGAGCGCACCAGCGTGTTTTCCATGATCGTCCTCGACAAAGGGCCGCAGTGGTGCTACCCGCTCGTCGAGCTGGCGCACCTTGAGATCGGCCATCACCCGTATCCTAACTTGACCCCACGCGGGGTCAAGCGCCGCACGACAGGGCCGGGACGGTAGGTTCCACCGGCACGGCCCGAGGTTGAAGGGGCTCGCGTCCTCGGCTACTCGGACTGCGGGGCGCGCCCGTGCAAGGCGATCGGGAGGAGCCTGGCGAACCGGACGAAGTCCGCGTCGGTCGTCAGGACTGGCAGGTTGCGCCGCTCAGCGACCGCGGCAATCAGGAAATCGGTATTGGAGCCCTGCACGCCTCGAATACGGCATGTGTTGAAGTGCTCGGCGGCGCGTTCGAAGTCGGCCGTCTCCAGCGGCTCGTCCGAGAATGGCCGAAGATGATCCCGCAGTTGCTCGAACGCGTCGTGCGTGCGTATCCCGCTCAAGAGCTCCTGACGGATAGGCCCGATCATCGCCACGCGCCCCTCGTCTATCAACGAGCGGAGTTCCTGCGCGGCGGGGTCGTCGAGGCGCGAGCGCCGGCGAAGCGCCAACGACCAGACCGACGTGTCGACCAGCACCTTCATCGGCGGCGCCGTTGCTTCTTATAGTCGTACTTGGGGTCGTACTCGACGGTCCCGAAGAGCCGGGTCACATGGGCCTGCCGGCGACGTGCGATGTATTCCCGCAGCGCTTCGGTCACGGCGTCTTTCTTGGTCCGCCGCCCTCCGACGGCCACCGCCTCGTCCACGAGGGCCGGATCGAGATCGAGGTTTGTCGCCATTCACACAGTATATCACACAGTGTCGTGTGTGGCCTGACACGGCGCCAACATCCCCGTTACACGTCAGAGACTCGGAACCCTTCCTTCAACGCCGCGTGCCGCAGACGCTCGTCGAGCGTCACCACTTCCAGCGTGGGTGGACGCCGTTCGGCCGCGAGATAGGCCGCGGCGAGCTGGAGCGCGTCCGCGGCGCGAAGGGGATGCACGCGGAGCAGTCGTCTTGCGACTTCTCGAAGTTCGTCGTGGGGTTCGATCTCGAACCAGGATCGTGCGAGCAGGTCCAGGCGGCGGAATGCGTCCGCGGCATCGGCGGGGGTGAGCGCTGCCTCCCGTTCCAACCGCGCGAGGGCGGACGCGCACTCGACGGGCGTCGCCCACCAGATCGCGACCTCGGGGTCCTCGTTGACCAGCGCCAGCGCCCGATCGGTGGCGGTTTCCTCGACGCAGAGCGGAACAATCGCGGAACTGTCCCAGAACTTCATCGGGCCTCGCGGCGTTCGTCAATGACGATGTCGCTGGCCTTGCGGCCCTTCCGCGGGCGCGGCGGGCGTGTGGACAGCGTCGTTTTCGATGCCGCGGCTACCGGCCGCCGCAACACGCCCTGGCGCTCGAGCCGCGCGATTCGGCCGTCCGGATCCACGGTCCGGCCGGCCATCGGTTCGAGCGTGGCCACCGGAACCCCCCGGTCTTCGATGACGATGCTGTGCCCCTGTCGGACGCGCGCGAGCAGCGCGCTCAGACGGTTCTTCGCTTCGGATATACTGGCTCGCTTCACTTGGCTATTATAGCCTTTTCGGTCCTGATCCCCTACCGGGCGTACTTCTTCAGGAGGACCTTCAAGGTGTCGTGCGGGAGGGCTTCGACGACCCGGCCGCCGGCGCCGCGCATCGTTTCGCCGGCGACGAGCGCGTTCACGATGGCTTCTTCCGTCGCCTGCACGGTCGCCGAAAAGACGGCGCTGATGCGCTCGTTGGACAGCATCTGCACCGGCGTGACGTCGGGGGCGCCGGCCGCCTTGGCATTCGCGGTCGAAAAGGCGATGAAGATGTCGCCGGACCCGTTGCCCGACGTCGCGCCGGTCCGCGCGAGCCCGAGTGACGCGCGCCGGGCGATCCGTTCGAGCTGATGCGGCAGCAGGGGCGCGTCCGTCGCGACGACGATGATGATGGAGCCGAGCTCCGGATCGTTGCCGCCGCGCGGGGGTGGCAGCGGGATCTCTGCGCCGACCGGCACGCCCGCAATCCGCAGTTCGGACCGGCGTCCGTGGTTCGCCTGCACGAGGACGCCGATCGTGTATCCGCCCGCCTGCATCTCCAGTTTCCGCGAGGCGGTCCCCGTGCCGCACTTGAACTGGTAGCAGATCATGCCGGTGCCGCCCCCGACGTTGCCTTCGGCGATGGCGCCGCCGCGGGCGCCGTCGAGCGCAGCGAACACGTGTTCCGGCTTCACGTGAAATCCGTTGATGTCGTTGAGCGCGCCGTCCCAGGTCTCGGCGACCACCGGGAGCGACCACGGCTGGAGCTGCGTGCCGTGCTTCAAGCCCCACGCGATCGACGCGTCGCGGACCGTGCCGACGCTGTGCGTGTTCGTGATGAACACGGGGCCTTCGAGGAATCCGGATTCCTTGACCCAGGTCGTCCCGGTCATTTCACCGTTGCCGTTCAGCGAAAACCACCCGGCCATCACCGGGTCGGTGGACGCCTTGCCGCGGGGAAGGATCGCCGTCACGCCCGTGCGCACCGGTCCCTTGCCCACCTGCAGCGCACCGTCGCCTTCGATGAGGGTGACCACTCCCACCTCGACACCCCCGACGTCCGTGATCGCGTTCAGTCGGCCCGGCGTGCCTTCGAACGGCACGGCAAGGTCGCGCGCGCGCGGCTTCGTCGTTTGCGAGGATGCGAGCGTCGCGAGCAGCAGGATCGTGAGGGTGTGAGGCATCCGCGGATTCTACTCGGCCAAGGCTTCCGCCGCACGCTCCTATGTGCCTCCTGCTGACGCGCCCGCGGCCGCAGGCGCGCATCTGTCACTTCTGCTGGTAGATCCGCACGTAGTCCACCAGATACCGCTGAGGGAAGCGCGTGTCGTCGATACCCTTCTGCCCGCCCCATGAACCACCAACCGCGAGGTTGACGAGCAGGTACTGCGGTTTGTCGAAGGGCCACGCGCGCGCGCCGGTACCGTCATTCTGGAAGGTGAAGTACTTCTGGCCATCGACGAAC
>JANNHC010000090.1:0-9138 GCA_031404215.1 Acidobacteriota bacterium | reverse complement strand
CGCCGCACCGCAGCTTGTGTTCTTCAACATCGAGGTGGACGGCCTCGTGATCGGTTTCACGGCGCTGGTCGCCTGCGGGAGCGCGCTCGTGTTCGGATTCGTTCCGGCGCTTCAAAGCTCGCGAGTCGATCTGGTGTCGGTTATCAACGAAGACGCGTCGCCACGCGGCGCGTCGCGAAGCCGGCTGCGCGCGGGTCTCGTCGTCGCGCAGGTCGCCGTGTCGCTCCTCCTCCTGGTCGGCGCCGGCCTGGCGGCGCGTAGCTTCGAGGCGGCCGGCCGCGCGGATCCCGGCTTCGACGCGAGCCACGTGACGGCGACCGAACTGGACCTCAAACAGAACGGGTACGACGAGCCGCGCGGACGTGCCTTCTATCGCACACTGCTGGATGCCGCGCGTGTCGATCCCGGCATCGAATCAGCGACCCTCGCGGCGTACACGCCGATGGGACTGCTCGATACGCGGGTGCAGCGCGTCGCGATTGAAGGCTACCAACCGGCTAAAGGCGAAGATCTGGCGTTCATGTGGAACACCGTGGGTTCGGACTACTTCCGCACGCTCCGGATCTCCCTCACAGCCGGACGAGAGTTCGAAGAAAGGGACGACGAGACGGGAGCACCGGTGGCGGTCGTGAACACCACGCTCGCGCAACGATTCTGGGGCAGCGCGGCGAACGCGATTGGCAAGCGGATACGCTTCGGCGATCGTGAGTGGCGGACCGTGATCGGGGTGGCGGCGGACCTGAAGTACTCGCGGATTAACGAAGCACCGCGCCCGTACTTCTACGTTCCATTCCTGCAGTCGTACCGGTCGAGCATGGTCCTGCACACCAAGGGCTCTGCGCCAGTCGACCGCCTCGTGGAGCAGGCGCGCGCGCGCGTCGCGGCGCTTGACCCCGATCTGCCGATTCTGTACGCGAAACCGATGGCCAATCAGATGCGCGGGGCGCTGATCTTTTACAACTTGACCGCGACCATGCTGTTTGTCTTTGGCGTGGCGGGCATGGCGCTCGCGGCGATGGGCACCTACGGGCTGGTGTCGTACACCGTCAGGCAGAGCACGCACGAAATCGGCATCCGCATGGCGCTCGGCGCGTCAGGCATGTCGGTCGTTCGCCGATTTCTGGCACGAGGCCTTCGGCTCGGCGCGATCGGCGCGGCGGTCGGCGTCGCTGCAGCACTCGGGGTCACCAGACTGCTGACGAGCGTGTTTTTTGGCGTCAGCGCCACCGACGCCGTCTCCTTCGCGCGTGCGCTGGCGCTCGTGTTGGGCGCCGTGCTCGTCGCGACTCTCGTTCCAGCATGGCGCGCGGCACGGACGAATCCGCTGAGCGCACTGCGGCACCAATAGGCAATCTACATGACACACAGCATCGACAAGAACACTCCCACCAACGAACCGACTGCCCGGAAGCCGCTCCGGCTGTGGCCCGGCATCGCCGCCGCGGTGCTGCTCGTGGTGGTGCGATTGATGCCGATCGTCATCGACGAGATCATGCCCGTCGCGATGATGGGCGCGGTCGTCGGCGGGCTGTTGATTCTCCTGTGGTGGCTGCTCTTCAGCCGCGCCCCCTGGTCCGAGCGACTGGGCGTCATCGTGCTGATGATCGTCGCGCTGTTCGCGACGTCGCGCGTTGTCCACGAATCGATTACCGGCGGCGCGATGGGGTTCTTGCTCTACGTCTGGGCGATCCCCGTTATGGGCGTCGCCCTGGTGGCTTCGCTCGTAGCGAGCCGTCGCCTGTCCATCAGAGCCCGCCGCTCGTCGATCGTTGCGGCGATCCTGCTCGCGTGCGGAATGTGGACGCTCATACGAACCGAAGGCGTCACCAGCGACATCGTCGGTTCGGATTTTCGCTGGCGATGGACCCCGACTCCCGAGCAACGCCTCCTGGCTCAGGGCGCACACAATCTGCCGGCGCCGGCCGCGGCAGTGGAGATTCCGAAGGAGCCAGTCGCGACCAATCCGGCCGACAGTCCAGCAGCGCCGGCCGCAGCCAAGGCGTCTGCGACGACTCCGGAACCCGCCGTTCCAGCCGCAGCTGAGATCGCACCTGGGCTTGCCATGAGCGAGCGGGGAAGCAGGCGAGTCGAATGGCCCGGGTTCCGCGGACCCGATCGCAACTCCCTCGTTCGCGGCGTGCGGATCGAGACCGACTGGTCCAAGTCGCCGCCGGCCGAGTTGTGGCGGCGGCCGATCGGACCCGGTTGGTCCTCCTTCGCCGTCGACGGGGACGTCCTCTACACGCAGGAACAGCGCGGTGAACAGGAAGTGGTCGCCGCTTACAAGGTGAGCACCGGCGAGCCGGTGTGGCAGCACCGTGACACGGTGCGCTTCTGGGAGTCAAATGGCGGCGCCGGTCCGCGCGGGACGCCAACGCTCCGCCATGGTCGCGTCTACACGTTCGGCGCGACTGGAATCGTCAACGCACTGAACGCCGGCAACGGCGCGGTCATCTGGTCGCGCAACGCCGCGACCGACACCGGTGTGGAGATCCCGGCATGGGGCTTCGCCAGCTCCCCGTTGGTGGTCGACGACCTCGTCGTCGTCGCCGCCGCCGGCCAGCTGGTCGCCTACGCCGCCGCCACCGGCGAGCGACGCTGGTTGGGCCCGACGGGCGGCGCCGGCTACAGTTCGCCGCATCTCGCGACGATCGACGGCGTCGCTCAGATCCTGCTGCTCAGGGGAAGCCGCACGATCAGCGTCGCGCCGGCGGACGGCAGCCTGCTCTGGGAGCACACGTGGGTACCGGGCGTCGGGATCGTGCAGCCGGCTCTGGCAGAGGGGGACGGCGTGCTGCTCAGCACCGGCGACGCCATGGGCGGGATCGGCATGCGCCGCATCGCGGTCTGGCGCAAGCCTGCGGGATGGACCGTCGAGGAGCGCTGGACCTCGCGCGGGCTGAAACCGTATTACAACGACTTCGTTGTTCACAAGGGGCATGCTTTCGGCTTCGACGGCAGCATCCTCGCGTGCATCGACCTCGCGGACGGAAACCGGAAATGGAAGGGCGGACGGTACGGCAGCGGCCAGCTCGTGCTCCTGCCTGACCAGGATTTGCTGCTGGTGCTGTCCGAAGAGGGTGAGCTGGCGCTGGTGTCGGCCACGCCGGACAAGTTCACAGAGGCCGCGCGCTTCAAGGCCATCGAGGGCAAGACCTGGAACCACCCGGTGCTTGTCGGCGACATCCTGCTGGTTCGCAACGGCGAGGAGATGGCCGCGTTCCGGCTGTCACTTGCGCCGCGCTGAGTTGTCCCGCCGAAGCTCACGATTCATCACGCCAGGGGAGGCGGACATCGGTCCGCCCCCCAAGCCAGTTCAGACGAACTCGCCCGTCAGGCCTCGGCGCAGCCCGGGACGTGCGCGGTCATCGCCATCGGGAAGCGATAAGCTCACACTGTGTCGTCGCTTGGATTCGTTGCCCTGTTCCTCGTCGGCTTCGTCGCTGCCGTCATCAACGTCATCGCCGGCGGAGGATCGTTCCTCACACTGCCGCTGCTGATCTTCCTGGGCCTGCCGGCCGGCGTCGCCAATGGCACGAACCGGGTAGGGGTGCTGGCTCAGAACGTCAGCGCGGTGCTCGGCTTTCACCGCCACCAGGTGCTGCCGGTGCGGTGGGCGCTCTGGGTCAGCGTGCCGGCAGTCGTCGGCGCCGGGTTCGGCGTCTGGGCCGCACTCAACGTGCCGGATGTCGCGTTCAGGCGAATCCTCTCGCTGGTGATGCTGGCGATGGCCCTCGGTACGCTGCTGCACCGCTCGCTGCGAGGGGCGCCGCGCGCCGAGCCCCGGCACCCGTGGCAGGGGACGATGGTCGTCGGCTTCTTCATCACGGGACTCTATGGCGGGTTTCTACAGGCGGGCGTCGGCTTCCTCGCGCTTGCGATGACCTCCTTTGCAGGCCTGGACATGGTCCGCGGCAACGCCGTCAAGGTCTTCACGGTCATGCTCCTGACGCTGCTCTCGCTGGCAGTGTTCGCCGGGACCGGTCACGTCAACTGGCCTGCCGGCGTCGCCCTCGCGCTCGGTAACCTCCTCGGCGGCATCGTCGGCGTTCGTGTTGCCGTCTTCAAGGGTCACAAGTGGCTCGAGCACGTCGTCACGGCGACGATCGTGGTGTTCGCCGTGCTGCTCTGGGTGACGGAGTGATCGTCGTCAGTGTTTCAGCGAGGTGACCGCGTCCGGAGAGTGGGGTCACCCGCGCGCAAGGGTCGGCGTGTTTGCGCCCCAAGGCTCCAACAGCTTGAGGTTCTTCTTCCTCAATTCCCGATAACAGTCCGGCAAGTCAAAGCTGGTTAACACGCCGGCCGGCAACGCCGAGAGGGGCCAGTTATAGTCCTTGGCTTCCGCGATCTCGGTGTAGGAGTTCAGGGGGTGCTTCAGCGTCACCTGAGTCACGTGACCGGAGACCAGCGCGGCGAACGTCGACGGCAGCGCGCCATAGCCCATCGCGGCCAGATGGATCTGTCCATAGCCCCATGCGTTCAGCCAGTCGAGCACCCGGACCACGTCAAAGGTCCGCTGGCCGATGTACGGATAGTCCAGCATGATCGCGTGCGACCCATAGAAATAGTCGGTGCTGTACTCACCACGATCATCCAGGGTGGTCGTTTGTGGCTCGGAGTCTCCGACCCCGCGTACGTCACACGTGTAGAAGGCGGCGTCCGGTTCGGCCTCCATGAGATCGCGAACGAGTCGCTCGCTGCGAAGTTCCTCGTCGGCGGATTCGTGTGAGACGTAGAGGATGGCCTTGTTGGTGTCGCGTGGTGGACGCGAGAGCAGCGGTTCCTTCGTGAGCCTGTACACAATGGCGTGCACACCCGGCTCGGTTAGCACCATGTATGGAAGTGCGTGCCTCAGCGGATACTTCCGATCGGGCAGAGGTCGCAAGATGCGGAATTCCGGAGCGCCCGTCCGCGTGGGCAGCCGAAGCGCTTCGGCCACTCTTTGTGACAGCTCCGCGCCATCCAGATCGAGACGTTTCGCCGCCAGCGACCGCGACGTCTCGCGCGTGAAGCTGTAAATCGGCTTCGAGTGCAGCTCGGCCACTTGACCGTGCGGCGTGCACCACAACGTCTCTTCTTTTTCGATTACCAGTTCCGGTTCCTTCCTGGCGTCGGAGATGCCCGTACACCGGTTGAACCAGCGATACATGGCTTCCCGGTTCTCCCGGGAGTAGCCGTGGTAGGACGGTCCCACGAAGTAGGCGATGTTGTCTTCCGCGCCGAGCAGACGATAGAGACGCTTCAGCCGGTCATATGCCGCTTCGTTGCCGCGGGCGTCGAAGTAGTCTTTCTCCTTCGCCAGGATGATGATCGGTTTCGGAGCAAGAGCGGCCAGGAAGTCCTCGTGATCCAGGCCCAGGGCCAGCGCCTTCGCGGGGCACTGCTCCATGTCAGTCCCGAGCTCGTTTTCCATGTTTCGCCGGAACTCGGTGACGAAACAACTCGGTGCCGCCATGGTCCAGCGCTGTTCGACCCCACACAGCCACGTCGTCATGGTTCCGCCGCCGGAGTTACCCGTGATGCCCAGATGCCGGACGTCTACTTCCTTGCGGGATATCAGGTAATCCAGCGCCCGAATGCCGTCCCAGGCGCGCCACATGCAAAAGCGCTCGTCGACAAGTGACTGCTGAACGCCTGCGTAATTGTGCTCGGCGGTCCCTGTCCCGCGCATGGGCTTCCAGTTCGCGTCCACGTACTGCATCCGCTCGCCCTGACCGATCGGGTCGAAGATCAGGACAACATAGCCCAGGCGCGCCAGCCCCTGGCAGAAGGCTTGGTACGTGTCGATGGCCTTGCCGTTGACCGAATGTCCGCAAGAGGCCACCACTCCAGGGAGCGGGAAACTCCGCCCTTTCGGAATGTAGAGATTTGCCGAGACCAGGAATCCCGGGCGGCTTTCGAAGAGCACATTCTCGATCTTGTAGGCGTCGCGTTCGACGACTTTCGTAACGCGCGCATTGAGCGGTGTCTTTTCGGGATACGGCCCGAAGGATTCGGCGATTTTCCCGCGGACTATCTTGACGTAGGCTTCGGCGTCCGCCCTCGTGGTCAGTGCCGACAGCCTCACCAGCCGTTGCTGGTGCGCCTGGTTCTCACGATCCACAAAGAATTCCTGGACCATGCGCGGGAAGCGGTTGAGCCGGGTCAGCAAGGATGTTTCGGCTGCGCGCGCCCCTTGCATCGCGTAGGCGGGAAAGTGTCCGGTCAGCGCCACACCCACGCCGCCGAGCGAAAGCGTGTGGAGCATCCTTCGACGCGAGATGCTCGTGGGGCTGGCAGATTTGCCTTGATTCATTGTCGAGTACTCCGGTGAACCTCTATCGGAGGGCTCCCTGTCAGAGCGCCCGCCGACCCGAAAGTATACTCGCCCGCAGCAGAGCGCCGGTTTCGCGGCACGCTCTCTTGGGCCGTCTGTAGCATACGCTTGTGGTCATGCGTCCTGCTCGCTCCTCAGCGAAGGCAAAAGCCGCGAGCTCCGGCGAGGCGAACTACGAGCGGGCGCTACAACTCAATCCCGACGATTTCTCAGCGCACCTGGGGTACGCCCATAGGCTTTCAATTACGAGCCGGCATGAAGAGGCGCTGCGCGAGGTGAACCGGGCGCTCGCCATCCTCCAATGGTCGCGATACGCAGCAACTTCACACAACGGTTCGGATCACGAGGTTTCATGAGATCAGCCATCCTTCTTCTCGCCCTGGCCCTGCCCGCAACCGCCCACGCCGCAGCCGAACTGAGGGCGGGCGTCGCACGGGTGGAGATCACCCCGTCCACGTTCATGCCGATGTACGGCTATGCGAACCGGAGGTGCGGGCCCGCAAACGGCACGCACGATCCGCTGTTCGCGAAGGTGCTGGTCCTCGAGGCTGGGGGTTCCCGGATGGTTCTCGTGACCGCGGACCTGGGCAGCCTGGTGTCGGAGAACCTCCGCCGCGACGTGGCTTCGAAGCTCGACATTCCCGTGCTGTTGCTTTCGGCATCGCACACGCATTCGGCGCCGTCGTTTCTCCCATTCGGCAGCGCGCCAGCGTCAGGAGATCAGGCTGGGGCCTACCTGGCGGAGATCGAGCGCAAGATCTTCACCGCGATCGAAGAGGCGTCCCGCTCCATGTTCCCGGCGCGGCTCGGCGTCGGGAAGGGATCCCTGCAACTGGGCTACAACCGCCTCCTCCTCCGTGAAGACGGCCGGGCGCGCGCGGTGTTCGACAACCTCGAGCGCATTCCGTATGGCCCGGTCGATCCTGAGATCGTGCTCCTCCGGGTTGAAGACGCGAACGGGCGCGCGCGGGCACTGCTCGTACACTACGCCGCGCACGCGGTCGTGCTCGGCCCCACCAGCTGTAAGTACTCGGCCGACTATCCCGGCGTCGTCCAGTCGGTGGTGGAACGGCAGCTCGAAGGCACGCAGGTCATGTTCGTGCAGGGGGGCGCCGGTGATATCAACCCGCTTTTCCAGGGGCGCTCGGGCCGGGAAGAGGATGACTTCGCCGTGATGGAGAAGATGGGGCAGCTGCTCGCCGCCGAAGTGCTCCGCGCGAACAAGACCGTCAAGTCGCTCGCACCGGTCGTCGATCCCATCAAGGTCCGCAGCGATCTGCTCACGTTCGGCGACCGCTGGGAAAAGAACAAGACCATCGAAGTCGGCATCACGACGATCCTTCTGGGCCGTGAGATCGCCATTGCGGCGGTCCCTGGCGAGCCGCTCCACAAGCTGCAGAGGATGTGGAAGGAACAGGCGGACGTTCAGTATCCTCTTTTCTACGGGTATACCCTCAGCGCGGGGGGCACCTGGCCAGGCTACATTCCGGATCTGCGTTCGGCCGCGTACGGCGGGTACGGAGCGGACGCCAGCACTCGGATCGAGGTGGGCGCCGGGGAAAAGATCATGCTACGCCACCTCACCCATCTATACGACCTGCTGGGGATGTGGAAGGACAAGCCGGGCGACCGCTAGCGAATGAGTGCGGTCACGCCCGACTCCAGCCCATAAAGCGTGCGAACCTCCGCGGGGTCAAGCGAGCGCCCGAAGATCGAGAGCTCGTCGAGCAGGCCGATGTAGCCGAGGCCCAGCGCAATCACCGCCCGCTCAGGGTCCCAGGTGAAGGTCTGCTCCCGGGGGCTGAGCGTTCCACGCAGCTCGCCGTTCAGGTACAACTTCGCGACACCGTCGGCTCTGCCCGTGTTAAAGCGCTCGAACGTGAACACGACGTGGGTCCACCTGCTCCCTGAGAACGGCGGATTCGCCACGCTGACGAGCGGCCGTTCTTCCATCGGTATGTCCTCGAACTTGCGCTTCGCGCGGTTCCAGACGTCGAGGTCGGCATAAGCCCCGAGCCTGAACGGGATCGAGCCCGGGCGTTTCTCGAACTCGACGAAAAAGGCGGCGTCGTTCCACGCACGCGGTGTGATCTGGACGGGATCACAGAAGCCCGTCTCGAGGTCCGCTTGGGGATCTACGCGCAGCCAGAACGATACTGTTCCGTCCCAGTCCGAGGCCTCATAGGGCATGTTGCGCTGGCCACGGAAGAACATGATGGGGGACTTGCGCTTCGTGAAGCGCAGCGCGTCCCCAAAGCGCCCGGCACCGGGCGCATGCTGGACCTCGCCGCCCGGGGGCAGTCCGGCCTTTGCGTCCTGCCGCTCCTTCAGCGATGGAGCCCAGTGGAGCGCCGGGTCGCCGTCCGCGTGCGTCGCGTCAATCTTTCCGTCGAACGAGGCGTGGAAGGTCAGCGCCTTGCGCAGCGCCTCCTGCTCGAAAGCCTCGGGAGCGGCACCGACGATCACCATTATTGGAACGGCCGTCGCGCACAATGTCCCGCGGATGCTCATTCTACGAGGCAACATACTTTACGGGCCTACTTAAGGAGCACGCGCTTTACGTACTCGGCGCTGTCGGCGACGCTCCGGAAGGGATCGTGTGTGAAGTTGCCGCCTTGCTCGACGAAGAAGTGCTTCAAACCCGCCAGCGAGGCATCGGGCCAGATGCGCGTGAAATCGATCGTGCCATTCCCGACTTCCGTGTAGTCACGACTGGTCCGGTGCATGTCCTTGACATGCCACATCACGAAGCGGCCGGGTTGCTGCTTGAACCATTGGTTGGGGGTGAGCTTCGATCCACCGCGCGCGATCCAGTACAGATC
>JANNHC010000089.1:0-11276 GCA_031404215.1 Acidobacteriota bacterium | reverse complement strand
AACATCGACTCCGTGAACGTCTCGACGCCGGACCACATGCACTGTTTCATTGCCCTCGATGCGATGAAGCATGGGAAGCACGTCTACGTCCAGAAGCCGCTCTGCAGCACCCTTCGGGAAACGCGCATGCTCACCGAGTACGCCCGGCGCAAGGGGCTCACCTCGCAGATGGGGATCCAGGTCTCGTCGAGCCGCGCGCAACGCTACGGCGAAGCGCTGGTGCGAAGCGGCATCGTCGGCAAGATTCGCGAGGTGCACACCTTCTCCAACAAGAGTTGGGGAGACGACAACCCGCTCCCCGTTGAGAACGATCCGGTTCCGGCTCCGCTTGACTGGGATGAGTGGCTCGGCGTCAGTGCTGGACGCCCCTTCAAGAAGACCGTGTATCACCCCGGCCAGTGGCGGCGCCGTGTGGGGTTTGGCACCGGCACGCTCGGCGACATGGGCTGCCACATCTACAGTCCCCCCTATCGCGCGCTCAAGCTGACGTTCCCGATCGCGGTCACCGCGTATGGTCCGGCGCCAGGCGCGGAGAGCTGGGCCACCAAGGCGCGCGTCAAGCTGACGTATCCAGGCACCGAGTACACCGCGGACAAGACGGTGGACGTGTGGTGGTATGACGGCGGTGAGCTGCCGCCGGACTCGGTTCGCGAGCCGGTCGGCGCCCGCTTCCCGGAACAGGGCAGCATCGTCGTCGGCTCCGACGGACTGATTGTGCTGCCGCACGTGACCGCGGAGCCGTTCGTGCTGCCCGAATCGAAAATGGCGGTGCTGCCAACGGTCGAATTGTCCGATCGCGATCACTACGGCGAGTTCATCGACGTCGTGCTCGGCGGCGGGAAGCAGAAGTGCTCGGCGAACTTCGACTACGCCGGCCCTCTTACCGAATCGGTGATCATCGGCAACGTTGCGGCTCGCTTTCCGGGCGAGACACTGACGTTCGACGCCAGAGTCCTCGAGTTCCCCGGTAAGCCCGAGGCGAACCAGCACCTCTCGCGCACCTACCGCAGCGGCTGGAAGCCCAAGAACTAGAGTCGATAGGGTGCGAAGTCCTGCCAGATCTGCTGGATCACCTTCGGATCGACTACCCGGGTGTCCCCCTTATCGGGTTCCTTTTCCGAGTACAGCACGAGCTTGACGGCCGCGCACTGCGTTCCGAGTGCGCCGGGATCAAACACGTAGAGCCCTTCGTAGATCGCGTCGCTCTCGGAGACGCGCCGTTCGAGCCTGAACGGATGGATCGGCGTCACTTCGGCGTCGCCGCAGAAAGCGCGCATCCGCGAGAAGCCTGATTTGAAGTGCTTGATCGGGGGGATCGAGATGCCCTGGGTCCGCGCGGCGCCGCGCGCGACCGTCGTCCAGAAACCCTCCACCAGCTTCGGCGTCACGCGGATCAGGAGCACCGGCGGAAAGTCGGCGACGTACTCGGACCAGTTGCTGAAGTCCATGAGCGGGCGCACGAAAACCTGCGCCTCTTCCGGCGAGCGCCTGCCACTGCGACGCTCGCGTTCGCTTGCCTGTTCCGCCTGGTAGTGCGCGCCGTAGGTCATTACGGGGGTGATGAAGGCGACGTCGAAGTCAGACGAAGACATCTGGTATGGGCTCAGGCTGCCCGCGCGGTGCTGCGCGGCGTCCTTCAGCGCGTCCACGGGAAACGACCGCACCGGCTCCACGGGCAGATGCGCGCCGTCTGGCGGTCGCGCGTCCTTCATTCTCACGACGGCGGACGCTATGACAGCGCACGCCTCGCTCAGGCGGACAACTCTCGCCGCGAGTCGGCTGCTCTCGTCTTCCTTGTCCCCGGCCGTAGTGATTCCGATGACGTCGCCGCCAGCGCCGAAGACAGGTCCGCCCGCGCTGCCGGCTGCAAGTATGAGGTCGGAAACTATTGTGTGTGCCTCGACGCGGCGGACGGTTCCCGACTCGATGCTCTTCTGCCCCCGGAGCGGCGTCCCGATCGAGAAAATGTCCTGCCCCTCGGATACGCGGCTCCCCGGCTGCGCGCACGCCAGTGGCACGGGTCGCACCGAGGCCAGTGCCTTCGGATCGATCCAGAGGACGGCGACATCCCGCGCAGGATCTGCCACGAGGACGCTCGCCGCCACCTTGACGGCGGGGGTGAGCTGGACCTCCACGGACGTCGCAGTGCCGACGACGCGCTGGTTTGTCGCGATCAGGCCCCTGGCGTCCACCAGGAATCCGGAAGCGTGGGCGGTCGGAGTCCAGAGGGCGACGATGCTGTCCTGCCATTGAGTCAGCAGGGCCGAGGGGTCCGTCGAAGCGGAGGCCGCCGCTGCGGGGCCGGCCTCGACTTCCGCGTTGTCTACCGTCAGCTCGAGGACCGCGTCGCGCCCGGCGACGATGTCCACCATCTGCGTCCATTGGTACGACTTGCCCTGGAACGCGACCGGCCGGTCCGACTCCACGGTGTAGTTTCCTGGACGCAGGGTCACACTGGCGGTGCCATTCAGCGCCGTGACGATCCGCCGTGGCGGCGCGCTGCCCGGGTTGTCGCTGATGAGCAGCGCATGCCGCGGTACTGGCGTGGCCTTCCGCTCGGCATCGACCAGGACGACCCTTATATGAAGGACGCTGAGCGCCTGGCCGGCATCCGCGCGCGGTACGGCGAAGAGGAGCGTTGCGAGGATCAGCGCGCGGAGCACAAGGTCATCGTCGTCTCCGGGGCGGCTGGATGTCAACGCAGTGCGTTGAACGAGCGCCCGTCACCGTACTGTCACCGTCCCGCCGCAGCGCTGCCACGTTTGGCCCGTCTACACCCAAGAAGCCAGAAGGCTGCTAAACGCGAAGGAGGGCCAGATGAAAAAGACACTGATGGTGAAGACGTGGGTGGTGATTGGAGCGGCCGTTGTGGTGCTCGGAGGTGCGGCGCCGGCGCGGGCCGACCAGGAACTGTCCGCCAGGGTGCCGTTCGATTTCATCGCCGGCGGCGTGCGCCTGCCGGCAGGGAATTACGTGGTGACTCAGCAGGCGCAGAACGCGCTCGTGTCAATCGCGAGCACCGACCGGCGACATTTCGCCTTCGTGCTGATGAACACCATGGCATCCGACAAGGCGGGTCCGGAAGCAAGACTGGGATTCGAACGGGTCGGCGGGCACTATTTCCTGTCGCAGGTCGTGGGCGTGTCCAAAGAGGGGCGGGAAATGCTCTTGACGCCCGCGAGCGAGGAACGGGAGATCGTGCGTGAGTCGGTCCCATTGGTTCGGTAGCCGTGGCGGTGGGTGATTAGGTGAGCTCCGCGCGAACGCCCGCGCGGAGCTGCTCTTCAGCCGCGCACCCGCCGGAGGCGCGGCATCTCCGCGGTGTAGCGCATCGCAATGTCGTCGCTGTCCGTTCGCGCCTTGAATGGCGGGGGCCCCCGTTACTACCGCGTGAAGTTGATCGTGACGGTCACGAGCACCGGCACGGGCTCGCCGTTCAGGATAGTCGGCAGGTACTCCCACTGCCGCACGGCGTCAAGCGCGGCCTGATCGAGCAACGGGATCGAGCGCACGACCGTCGCGTCAATGACTTTCCCGTCGGCTCCAATCGTCGCTTCGATGGTGACCTCCCCGCCGACGCGCGCCGACTGCGCCAGGGCCGGGTAGACGGGCTGGACGTCCTTGATCTTCCTGGGCGGCATGATCCGCCCGCCGGGGCGGACCGCGGCCATCCGGGCCTTCGCCCTGGCCGCCGCATCGGATTTCTCCTTGGCCGCGGCAGCCTCGGCCTTCTCCTTGCCAACGACGGCATCGGCCGCCGCCCTGTCGCCGGCCGTCTTCGCAGCGACGGCAAGTTCCCTGGTCTTGTCGTACGACTTGATCATCTTGCCTTCCTGAGCTTTCAGCTCGGCGTCGAGTGCCGCTCGAGCGTCCTGGGCAGCCTTGAGCGACTCGGCGGCATACTGGCCCGCGCGGTCTGTTTCGGCCTTGTCAACGGCGGCCCTGGCCGCATCCACGTCCGCGTTGGGCGGCGACGCGCAACCCGTGACAGCGATCGCGAGGCCCAGGGCAATCGCCCCGAATCTGACAATGACACGCATGGCGTTTCCTCCTTCAAGCGTCGGATCAACGAGTATTTCCACCTCGCTGCCCGGAGCAGGCAGATAGTACACCCATGCGCGCCCGCTGTGGCAGTTTCGTCCGTGCTCGAGGCCGCATTGACCTTTTCATCACGGACACAACGTCTGGCTGGAGTCCACCCTACGAACGGAACCGGAACAGACCCTCGTAGATGACCGGTCCGGAGCCGGCGCGCAGGAGGCCGGCCGGGCGGTTCAGCTCCCGCAGCGGAACCGCCGCGTCGGGCGCGAATCCGGCCGCCCGCAGTTCCTCGACGATCTGTTCACTCGTCAGGAAGCACTGAGGCTCGCCTGAAAATTGTGTGAAGACGAACGTCTCGCCCGCGACGGGACGCGCGTCTGGCGGGAGCGTGTGTCTCGAGAACGTGAACAGGAACAGCGCGGCGCCGGGCCGCGCCGCGCGCGCGGCTTCGCGCAGGGCGCGACGGAACTCGTCCGAGCTGCGCGCGAGGTTCCAGATCCCATGCGCGATGATCAGATCGGCGCTGGCGTCGCGGACAGGGAGGCGGTCCATCGCCGCCTGCGTCAGCTGCAGCCGTCCTTTCAACTGTTCCCCCCGCGTGCGCTGCGCGGCGGCGTCGAGCATCGGCCACGACGTGTCCGTGCCGAGTACGTCCCACCCGGCCCGCGCGAGGGGGAGGGCGTTGCGCGCCGCGCCGCAGCCAATGTCGAGGACGCGCGAGCCCGCTGCGTGCGTCTGTGCTTCTTCAGCGAATCGCATCAACACCGCGTTCGGTGGCGACTGCACGAAGCCGGCGACCGTGCCGGGGTCGCTCCAGGGGTTCACGCGGCCTTCGGCTCCCGCAGCATCGTCAGCAGCATGCGCGACGGCTCGGGCGCATCCACGGCGTGCGGCACGTTCGCGGGCATCCGCACGACCGTTCCCGGCGTCGCCATCACCTGGACGCCGCCGACGGTGAGTGCCAGCCGTCCATCCAGCACCATCACGATGGCGTCGAAGGGAGCGGTATGTTCGGCAAGCCCCTGCCCCGCGTCGAACGCGAACAGCGTGAGGCTGCCCCCGTTGTTCTTCGAAAGGATCCGGCTCGCGATGCCGTGCTGGGTAGGCGTGATGAGGTCGTTCAGTTGCAGGGCTTCTGCCGGCGCGATGGTGCTCGTTGTGGACATGCCCCCATCATGCCCCAATCCATCGGCGCGCTCCAGCCGACCCCAGCCAGATGCTGGATCGGTGTTTCACCGTCCACTTTTGACTGCGACGCTCGTAGCTGAGCTCGAGCGCACACGCACAGGTCTTCTCGGCCCACAGCCTAACCAACTGCCAGATCGACGCTTCTGGCAGGAGCCCAAGAACGACGGCCATCGGCACATGCCTTGCGACGTCCAGGGCTGGAGGCACAAACCATGATGAAGTGTTTAGCCCGCACGTCGATTCTGACGGCCGGCATCCTGATCGCCAGCGTCGGCGTTGATGGTGCCGCTCCGGTGCCGCCGGTGAGCCCTGTCGTCCGCCGTGCCGTGCGCCAGGTGACCGTCCCCGCCGGTACGGTCCTTCGGCTTCGAGTCAACCGAGGATTTGGTTCCGACACTTCGCGCGTCGAAGATCCCGTGTCGGCGACGCTCGCCAATCCAGTGGTCGTCGGCGGAAGGACGGTTCTGCGCGAGGGCAGCCTCGCCTCCGGGTACGTCTCCCAGGCGAGACGATCCGGGAAGGTGAAGGGACGCGGCCGCGTTGCGGTGCGGTTCACGCGAATCACGCCGGCCGGTCACGAGGGGAACTACGCGATGCAGACCCGGTCGTGGGTCGGTGTCGCGCCGGCAACCAAGAAGAAGGATGCGCTGACGATCGGACTGCCGGCCGCGGGCGGCGCGGTGGTTGGCGGGATCATCGGAGGCAAAAAGGGCGCAGGCGTCGGCGCGCTGGCTGGCGGGGGCGCGGGCACAGCCGTCGTGCTCACCACGCGCGGCAAGGACGTGCGAATCGGTCGCGGCGCCATGCTGACGGTGCGCCTGACGGCGCCGCTGACGATCACCGTTGAGGATTGAGTCCCACGGTCTCGCGACGTGCCGATCTCCGATCGGCACGTCGTGAGCGGACAGAGGAGGGTTCACGTCCACCACCAACGGCAACGCAACAACGCGTGCGCATGGCAGAATACCGAGCGTCGCTTCATGCCCGACACCATTGCCGCTCCTATCGTGCCTCCCCCAGTTCCACACTCCTTTGTCGAGTACCTCCGCTCTTTCGGCCCGGGCATTGTCATCGTCCTCACCTGGCTGGGCGCCGGGGACGTCGTGGATATGGCCACCGCTGGCGCCAACTACGGGTACGCGTTGCTCTGGGTATTCGTCGTCGCGATTCTGTTCCGGTTTCTGTTCGTCTCGCTGATCGCGCGTTATCAGCTCTGCAATCAGCACGGCGAGGGCGTGCTCGACGGACTCGCGCGTCTGCATCCCCTTTACGCGCCCGTGCTGCTTGTCGCCGCGGTGGTGATGGGGCACGTCTACGGGTCCTACATGACACGCGGCGTGGGGGGAGATCTGCCGGAACGTTTTCGGTTTTGGAGCGATCTGGCAGTGGGCGATCCTGTGCAACGGGGTCGCCTTCTACCTGGTGTTCCAACCTGGCTTCCGCCGGCTCGAGTACATCTTCTTCTTTTTCCTGGCCGTCTTGTCCGTGTCGTTTCTAGGCTCTGCGATCTGGGTTGGATTCGATCCCGGGAATGTCGCGCGGGGTCTCTTTCGCGTGGAGATGCCGGGTAAGCAGGGGGTGTACGATCCCGGCCATGTCGCGCTCGCAATGATCGGCGCCGTGGGCGGATCGCTCATGAACCTCGTCTACCCGTACTTTCTCGATGCCAAAGGTTGGCGCGGACCCCAGTATCGACGCGTCCAGCTCTACGATCTCCTGTTCGGCATCGCGGCGATGCTGGTGCTCAACCTCGCCGTATGGGTGCTCGGCGCTGAACTGCTGTATCCCGACCGGCACATCGAGAATCTCGAAGACCTTCCAAATCTGTTGAGCACGCTCCTGGGCGAGTCGGGGCGGATCCTGTTCTACGCGGGAATCTTCGCCGCGGTGTACACGTCGATCATCGGCCACGCCGCGGGGCTCGGCCGGTTGGGGACGCACGCCTGGCTGCGATGGCAGGCGGGCTCGGGGCCGATCTCTTCAGATTTCCGGCACCATGCGTGCTTTCGCTGGATCGCGGTTTCGTGCCTTGTCACGCCGCTCGTCTGGACCCTTCCCGGCATGCCGGGCTTCGTCGCGCTGACGCTGGCCGCCAACAGCGCGCAGGTCATTCTCCTTCCGCTCCTCGCAGGGGGTATGTGGTGGATCACCGCAAGCGCGCGACTCATCGGCCGCGAGCACCGCAACCGGTGGTGGGAGAATCTCCTCATGGGCGCCCTGTTCTCGCTCGCCGTGTATTTCGCGTTCCAGGCGTTCGTCAGCCTGGCATCACAGCTTCGCACTGTGCTGCCCGGCGCGGGCGGGTAGCCCGTATCGACTGGCCTTCGTGACGATCCACTTTGACGTGAAACGCGAGAGGGGCAGCGGTTTCCCCGCTGCCCCTCCCGTCGTGGCCTTGCTTTCCGATGCGCTGACGTCTAGCGCGGGCTTCGCAGGTCCGGTTCCCGCTCCCAGATCCGGCCGTTCTTCGCGGCTGTGATGAAGCCGTTCACGCCCTTCCCGGCGTCGATCGCGACGACACCGTCGTCGGGCGCGATGCCCGCGCGCTCGAGGAGCGGCGCGGCCGCGCCCACCACCCCGATCACCTTGAGGTGCCCGAACGCGTCGCGCAGCCAGTCGATCGCGGCGGCCTCCTTCTCGAGTATCGCCGCGCCGTCGGCCGATGGCGCGACGACGACCGCGTCGAAGAAGATTGACGGGCCGCCCGAAAGGGCGTGATCGGCTTCTATGCGCTTGCCGCCCTTCGCGGCCACGCCGCCGATCTTCGGTGCGACGACCTGGAGCTGTGCGCCGGCCTTCTCAACGGCCGCTCGCAGCGAGTCGATGAGCGCCGCATCGGTACCGTCGGTGACCAGCACGCCGACCTTCCGTCCCTTGATCGTCTTAAGCGCCTTCAGGATGAGGCTGAGCGCCGGTGACGGCTTCATGTCGATGGCCGGACGCGCCGGCTGGATCCGCTCGGCCTGCCCTTCCATGCCGAGTGCCGCCGCTACGCGGTCGCACAGTTCGTTGTCGATGTTCGCCAGGTGCCCGAGCATCCGGCGCCGGATGGCGACGGTCGATACCTTGCTCAACTCGAAGGTGAAGGCGTTGACGATGTGCCGCTGCTCTGGTTCCGACATGGAGCGCCAGAACAGCCGAGGCTGGCTGTAATGATCCGCGAAGGTGTCGGCGCGCTCGCGGACTTTGTTCCCGGCCTCGCGATCGCCCGCGTCCCCCGAAGGAAACGTCGTGAAGCCACGCGCGGGATCCTCGCGCGGGCCGTCGGGCGCGAGGCTGTTCGGTTCGTACGCCACCTGGCCCTTTGGCACATCAATGCGCCGCACGCCGTCGCGCTGGAAGTTGCGCATGGGGCACTGTGCCCGGTTGATCGGGATCTCGTGGAAGTTCGCGCCGCCGAGGCGAATGAGCTGCGTGTCGAGGTACGAGAACAGGCGCCCCTGCAGCAGCGGGTCGTTCGAGAAGTCAATCCCCGGCACGATGTGGCCCGGGTGGAACGCCGACTGCTCGGTTTCCGCAAAGAAGTTGTCCGGGTTCCGGTTCAGCACCATCCGGCCGATCGGCTCGAGCGGCACCATCTCCTCCGGAATGAGCTTGGTCGGGTCGAGGATGTCGAACGGGAACTTCGCGGCGGTCTTCTCGTCGAACGCCTGGATTGAAAACTCGAATTCGGGGAAGCTGCCACTGGCGATGGCGTCGAACAGATCACGCCGCTGAAAGTCCGGATCCGCGCCATTCAGCTTCACGGACTCGTCCCAGATGACAGACGACGCGCCGATCTTCGGCCGCCAGTGGAACTTGACGAACGTCGAGCGGCCGTTCGCATCGACAAGCCGGAACGTGTGCACGCCGAAGCCTTCCATCATGCGAAACGATCGCGGAAGGGTCCGATCCGACATCGCCCACATCAGCATGTGCATGCTCTCGGGCATCAGCGTCGCGAAATCCCAGAACGTGTCGTGGGCCGACCCCGCCTGCGGGTAGCCGCGATCGGGCTCCATCTTCACCGAGTGGATCAGGTCGGGAAACTTGATTGCGTCCTGGATGAAGAACACCGGGATGTTGTTCCCCACCAGATCGAAATTGCCTTCCTCGGTGTAGAACTTGACGGCGAAGCCGCGCACGTCGCGCGGCATGTCGCCGGATCCGGCGCCGCCCGCGACGGTGGAAAAGCGCGCGAACACGGGGGTCTTTTTCTTCGGATCCTGCAGGAACGCGGCTCGCGTCAGGTTCGAGAGCGACTTGTAAGGCTGAAAGAAGCCGTGCGCTCCCGAACCGCGCGCGTGGACGATTCGTTCGGGAATCCGTTCGTGATCGAAATGGGTGATCTTTTCCCGGAAGATCAGGTCCTCGAGCAGCGTCGGCCCTCGTGCGCCCGAGCGCAGCGAGTTCTGGTTGTCCGAAACCGGCAGGCCGTGGTTCGTTGTCAGGCTCTGCGCCGGCGAGGTAGCCGTCTGGTGTGTTTCGCCGCCCGTGCCTGTACGGGCGGAGCGCTTCTCAACGGGTTTCTTTGTCGCCACTCGTGTCGTCCTTGTCTCTGTCGCCGGAAATTAAATACGGCAGATCGCGATTATAGGCAGCGTCTACGCATTTTTCGCAAGCCCAGCCACTGATCCACTGATGTCGAAGCGCGCCCGGATGCACCCGGCCGACACCTCAGTGCGGGATGGCTTATAGTCTCCCCGTAGAAAATCGCAATCGGAAGGAGACACCCGCGTGGACATTTCTCGAGTTTTCGGAGCCATACTGTGCGCCCTGCTGCTGACGCCAGCATCGGCGACGACGCAGGGCGGGGCGCCCGCCGGAGCTGCGGCGCCCGCGAAGGCGACCGTCGATCAACTCGCCTGGGTGACCGGCGCGTGGACCGGAACGCTGGGCGAGCGCACGACCGAGCAGCACTGGAGCGCGCCGATCGCCGGCTCGATCATCGCCATGTATCGCAGCATCCAGCGGAACCGGGTGACGCTGTACGAGCTGCTGGCGATCGAGCAGGACGGCGAAGGAGTGGCCCTTCGCATCAAGCATTTCGCGCCCGGCGCGGGGCTGGTCGGCCAGGAGGCCAAGGACGAGTCGCTGAACCATGCGCTCGTCACGCTGGAGGGGCGGATGGCTGTCTTCGAAGGCGGCACTCCCGCGAGCCCGGTGCGAATCACGTTCAGAAGCCCGGATGCCGGTAGTTTGAACATCACGGTGGAACGCCGGCGCGAGGGCGCACCGGTCGCGACGGAGTTCAAGTACACGCGCATCGCGCCACGTTGACTGGCTGCCTGACGCACCGGCGGGCCGATGCGCCTCGGGCCGGCGGCAGGTTGCTGGCGGTTTTCGCTGCATGTTAGAATCGCATGTTGCCCTCTACCGGATCGGACGTTCAGGGGGATACAGCGCGTGCCATGGATCCTGACGAGCGGTTCATGCGGGCGGCCATCGAGCAGGCGCTCGAAGCGGAGCGGCGAGGTGAAGTACCCGTCGGGGCGGTCGTCGTCATCGACGAGGTGATCGCCGGCGCCGGCTTCAACCACCCGATCAGCGCGCGCGATCCGACCGCCCACGCCGAGATCGTCGCGATGCGGGACGCGTCGGCGCGGATCGAGAATTACCGCCTGACCGGCGCGACGCTCTACGTCACCATCGAGCCGTGCCAGATGTGCGTAGGCGCCATGATCCACGCGCGCATCGCGCGCGTCGTCTACGGGGCCAGGGAACCAAGAGCGGGCGCCATCGAGTCGGCCATGCGCGCGCACGAACATTCCGCGCTGAATCACCGGATGATCGCCACCGGTGGCGTCCTCGAAGTCGAATGCGGCGGCCTGATCCAGGAGTTCTTCCGCGAGAAGCGGTAGAAGACCGAGCGAAGCAAGCCCGCGCCCGCGGCCGCAAGCGAGGGCCGGAGGGCAGGGACGCGCAGCGTCGCCCCGAGCGCGCAGCGAGGTGGGGAATGTAAAGGGGCGCGGTTCGCGGCAACATTCGGTCGGCACGTTGTTGGCGCTGGTCTGCGGTGCCGAGACGGCGATAGTTGTCAACAACAACGCCGCTGCGGTGCTCCTGGC
>JANNHC010000088.1:0-15483 GCA_031404215.1 Acidobacteriota bacterium | reverse complement strand
GCGGCCTCGCGCGCGTAGTACGTGATGAGGATGTCGGCGCCTGCGCGGCGGATCGACGTCAGCGTTTCCATCATGGCGCGCGGTTCGTCGATCCAGCCGTTGCGCGCCGCGGCTTTCAGCATCGCGTACTCGCCGCTGACGTGATAGGCGGCGGTCGGGTAGCCGAACTCGGCCTTCACGCGAGCGATGACGTCGAGATACGGGAGCGCCGGCTTGATCATCACGATGTCGGCCCCCTCCTCGATGTCCAGCGCGACCTCACGGATGGCCTCGTCGGCGTTGGCCGGATCCATCTGGTGCGACCGCCGATCGCCGAAGGCCGGCGCGGAATCAACGGCCTCGCGGAACGGGCCATAGAACGCCGAGCAGTACTTCGCCGCATAGGACATGATGGCCGTCTGCGTGAAGCCCGCCTCGTCCAGCGCGGTGCGGATGCGGCCCACGCGGCCGTCCATCATGTCGGACGGCGCCACGACGTCCGCGCCCGCCGCCGCATGAGAGAGCGCGGCGCGGACGAGCTGTTCGACGGTGACGTCATTCGCGACTTCGTCGTCCACGAGGATGCCGCAGTGGCCGTGGGACGTGTATTCGCACAGGCACACGTCGGTGACGACGAGCAGGCCGGGAACTTCCTGCTTGATCGCGCGCGTCGCGGCCTGTACCGGCGCCTCCGGGTCGTGGGCACCCGAACCGACGATGTCCTTTTCATCGGGTAGTCCGAAGAGCAACACACCCGGAACGCCCTCCGCTTTCGCCGCCGCCGCCTCGCGGACGGCTTCATCGACCGACAACTGGAACACGCCGGGCATCGAACCGACCTCGCGTCGCTGTCCTTCACCGGTGCAGACAAACAGAGGATAGATGAAGTTGTCGGGAGACAGCCGCGTCTCGCGTACGAGCGCACGTATCGCGGGCGAGCGCCTGAGGCGGCGAGGGCGATGCCGGATGGGGTCCGAGCCCGCTGGCGCGTTGTCGGATCCGCGGTGCATGCCACGAGCCGTGTCGGAATGCGCTTTCGTCGTCATGATGTCGTTCGCACGGGCTCTCCGAAATGCTCGACGAGCGCGTCCACGAGGTCGGGAATCGTGTAGCGTTCGGGCATCACGGTGGTGTTGATGCCGAGTTGCTGCGCGGCTTCGGCTGTCACCGGGCCGATTGACGCCACCACGGTCGAGTGCAGGAGATCGGCGGCCTGATCCTCCCCGATCATGGCGACGAAGTTCTTGACCGCCGAGGCGCTGGCAAACGTGACGGCATCGATCTGGTGATCGAGCAGCATCCGGTACACGTCGTAGTCGTCGCGGTCAGCACTCCCGGGAACCGTCCGGTACGCGACGACGTCCACGACCTCGGCGCCGGCCTCGCGCAGTTGCTCGGCAAGGCGATCGCGCGCGATATCGGCGCGCGGCATCAGGATGCGCTGTCCCTCCAAGCTCCCCGATCCCGTCAGCGCTTCCGCCAGCGCATCGGCACGGAATTCCGCGGGCGTCAGGTCGACGCGAATGCCGTACCGCTGCAGCCGCGAGGCCGTGGACGGTCCGACTGTGCAGAGCCGCACGCCATGGAGGTCGCGGACGTCGCCGTTGGCGAGCAGCCGCTGCATGAAGTAATCAACGGCGTTGGCGCTGGCGAACACGATCCAGTCGAACGATCCCGCGTTCCGGCAGGCCTCGTCCAGCGGCGCGGGGTCTTCAGGCGCGGTGATGCGGATCGCATGGGCGGGGATTGCCTCGGCGCCCCGCTCCTCGAGCATGTCGATGAGCTCGCCGGCCTGTTCGCGCGACCTCGTCACCACGATGCGGCGGCCCGACAGCGGGCGACTGTCGAACCATCGCAGATGCGCACGCAACCCGACGACGCGGCCGACGACCAGGAGCGCGGGCGGCTGGGGATCGGCGAGCGCGGCGATCGTGCCGAGCGTGCCTTCGACCGTCCGCTGCGAGGGCAGCGTCGCGTTGTAGACGAGCGCCGCGGTTTCATCCGGCGACCGGCCGTTCGCCATGAGCGCCTGGCTCATCGCTCGAATCTGCCGCGCGCCCGCGTAGCACACGATCGTCCCGGCCGAACCCGCCAGACGCGTCCAGTCGATATCCGGCGCTGTATCCGACTCGTTCTCGTGCCCGCGGACGATCGTGAGTACGTTTCCCGCTTCTGGATACGTGACGGGAATGCCCGCATATGCCGGACCGCCGACCGATACCGGGATGCCGGGCACGACCTCGAACGGCACGCCCTGCTCGTGGAGGAACAGGGCTTCCTTCCCGCCGCTGTCGAAGACGAACGGATCGCCCCACTTCAGCCGGACGACGGTCTTGCCCTCGCGGGCCTTCTCCGCCAGGAGAAAGCAGATCGCGTCCTGCTCGAGCGCGGTCGGCGCCGCGGCGCCGACGTCGATCCGCTCCGCGTCCGGACGCGCGCCGCGCAACAGCCGTGCGTGCACCCGGTGATCGTAAATCACCACGTCGGCCGCTGCGAGGTACCGCTGCCCCCGCACGCTGATGAGCGTCGGATCACCCGGTCCCGCGCCGACGAGATAGACGCACGGTTGTTTCATGTCTTCATTCCGCGACCCGCAGCCGATCGAGAATCTCCGTGGCGCCCGCGGCTGCGAGCTCGCTCGCGAGCTGCCTGCCGAGCGCGGCGGGGTCGTCTACAGGTCCCCACACCTCGCCGCGAATCGCGCGGCGCCCGTCCGGTGTCGCGACGACCGCGTGCATCGTCAGGCCACGGCGGTCATGGACGGCGATGGCGCCGAGCGGCAGCTGGCAGCCGCCCCCGAGCGCCGTCACAATGGCGCGCTCCGCGACGAGCGAGGTGGACGCCGCCGGATCGTTGACTGGCGCGACGGCGCTCCGCACCCATCTATCGTCCGCCCGAATCTCAATGGCCACAATACCTTGTCCGGGCGCCGGTATACAGACCTCGATGGGAATCGCGGCCGAGATACGGGCGCCGAGGCCAAGGCGCCGCATGCCGGCGGCCGCGAGAACGAGCGCCGCGTAGTCCCCGTTGTCGAGCTTCCGGATCCGCGTGTCGACGTTCCCCCGAATCGGTGAGAACGTCGCCTGCGGGAGGACCGCGGCAAGCTGCGCGACCCGCCGGATGCTGCTCGTGCCGATTGCCGGCATCGCGCCGAGGTCGGCAAGCGCCGCGTCGAAGTCCACAACGGTCGTGCTGCTGCCAAGGACCAGCGCATCGCGGGGATCTTCCCGGGGCAGCACCGCCGCGATCACCAGGCCGTCCGGGAGCACGGCCGACATGTCCTTCGCACTGTGGACGGCGACGTCGATCTCCTCAGCCAGCAGCGCATCCTCGATTTCCTTCACGAACAGTCGCTTGCCGCCCGCCTCGGACAGGGGCGCCTCCTGGAGTCGATCGCCGCCCGTTCTGATGATGATGATCTCGGCCTGTCCACCTGCCTGTTCGATGCGAGTGGCCACCGTCCTCGCCTGCCAGAGCGCGAGCGCGCTGCCGCGAGTTCCAATCCTCAATCGCGTCACAGAGAATTGCGGGGAATCACGACGACACCTCCGATTCCTCTTTGGGTGCTCGCGGGGCCCCAGCCCCGCTCGTCTCGCCATGCTCGCTCGCCGCGGCCGCAGGCGGTTCGGAGGCGACCGTGACGGTCTGCTTGTCCTGGGCGAGCCTGAACAACCGGTTCAGGGCATCCGCGTACGAGACGATCTGGGCCTCGTTACTCACGGCCTTCAGCTGCTCCGTTGGTGTGAGCAGCAGTTTTTCGACAATCAGGCGTGTGACCTCATCGACGCGCGCCCGCGCTTCCGGCGGCAGGCCGGCGAGCTTGGGCTCGAGCCGTTCGAGCTCCGTTCGGCGGATCATCTCGAAGCGCTGGCGCAGCGCGACCACGGTAGGGACGATTTCGCGGGACTGCATCCAGGCGTTGAACCGCGTGACCTCTTCGTCCACGATCGCTTCCGCCCGGGCCAGTTCGGCGCCGCGGCGCGCGAGGTTGTCCTGCACGATCGCACGCAGATCGTCGATGTTATAGAGGAAGACCTGGTCCAGGTCTCCCACCGCCGCCTCCACATCGCGAGGCACCGCGATGTCGATGACGAAGAGCGGCCGGCTCCGGCGCGATCGCATCGCGTCTTCGACACGCGCGCGGCTGAGGATCGGCTCGGACGCGCCGGTGGCCGTCACGACGATGTCGGCGGCGGCCAGTGCCGTGTCGAGCCGCTCCCAGGGGATGGCCGTGCCGTCCAGCCGCGTCGCGAGGTGCTGGGCCGTCAGCAGCGTCCGGCTCGCAATCGTGATCTGCCTGACCTGCTGCGAGCGGAGGTGAATGCCGGTGAGCTTCGCCATCTCGCCGGCGCCGAGCATGAGGACGCTCTGTTCCTTCAGGTCGCCGAAGATCTTTTTTGCCAGGGCGATCGCCGCGTAGCTGACCGACACCGCGCCTTCGCCGAGCCCCGTCTCCGAGCGGACCCGCTTGCCGACCGTGAATGCCGAATGAAAGAGGCGGTTCGTGAGGGCGGCCGTGCACTGGCGATCGCTCGCCACGCCGTACGCGGTCTTCACCTGCCCGAGAATCTGCGGCTCGCCGACCACCAGCGAATCCAGGCCCGCGGCGACACGGAAGAGATGGCGGGCGGCATCCGCGCCGCGATGCACGTAGAGATGTTCCGCCATCTGCGCGTGGGCGATGCTGTGATACTCGCTGAAGAACCGGCCGATGCCGTCCGCTGTCGCGTCGGTGTCGCCGACCGCATAGATCTCCGCGCGATTGCAGGTCGAGAGCACCACCAGCTCGCGTCCCACGCCGCGTGCCGCGAGCGCGGCGAGCGCCGCTTCGACGCCACCGCGCGCGAAGTCCACGCACTCCCGCAGCTCGACGGGCGCCGTCCGGTGGCTCAGTCCGACTGCGAAAAGGCGCATGGTTTCAAAAGTTATGGCTCGTGGTCAGAAAATAGCCGACCAGCACGAAGTTGAGCAGCACGACGACAAACGCGATGCCCGAGAGATATGCGGCGCGCCGGCCGCTCCAGCCAATCGCCTTGCGCGCGACGACCGCGAACGAATAAATCCCCCACGAGACGAGCGCCACGAGAATCTTCGGATCCGTGAGCGACATCGCCTGCACTCGGGGGTCGGATGAGCCCTGGACGTTGGTGGCCCACACCCCCCCCACGATGACGCCGAGCGTCAAGAAGAGCCAGCCGACGGTGATGGCGCGGCTGTTCATGAGGTCGAGCGTCTGCAGCGACGGCAGCCGCGTGTAGAAAAAGCCGAGTTGCTTGGCCTTGATTTCCTTGAACAACAGCACGTACGTCACGCCGAGCACGCACGCCAGCGCGAAGCTGGCGTAGGCAAAGAGCACCGACATCACGTGCACCGTGAAAAGCGGGCTGCTGAGCACGGGCGGCCGCGGCGTGACACTGGGATCGAGCGCCGGGATGACGTCGAGCGCGACGAGGAGGACCGCGACGAGCGCCCCCATCGATCGCTCATCCGACGTGAGCTCGACGTACAGGTAGGAAAGCCCGAGCAGCCAGACAAACGCCGAGATGGCCGCGCTCGTGCCGACGAGCGGCGCGTGGCCCGCCTGGACCGTCTGCATGCCGATCAGGAAGGTATGCGCGAGCACGCCGCCGCCGAGGAGCGCCGTGGCGAGCCGTCCGACGCGCGCGTCGCGCCACGCGAAGTGGGCGACGTAGGCCGCGGCCGCGGCCGCGTACAGCAGGAGCGGCAGCAGATGCATCAGCTTACTGCCCCGTCGGAGAGTAATACCCGCGCCGGGCGCGAGCGAGGAGTCCGGGCTTGCCCACACGGACTTCGATTCGGCGCCATACACCGGTCCGCATCGGGTTTTTTGACGAGTACGCGATGCTGTACTGGCTCGCCAGCTCCTCAGAAATCTGCTCGTAAATTTTCTGGAGCTCCGCGACGGTCGTCGGAAAGAACACGCGTCCGCCGGTCTCCTGCGACAACTGCCGGAGCACGAATTCCGCTTCCTTGAACTTCGGCCGCCCGGTCTCCGCCTGGCGCAGCCCGATCGCGTAAATCGCGGTTTCCGATCGCTTGGCAAGCTCGAGCACGTCTTCGTATTCGATGACGCTCGACGTGTCGTCGCCGTCGGACAGCACGACGATCGCCTGGCGGCGGATTTCCTCGGAGCTCCTCGCCCGCTCGTCTTTCAGTCCTTTCAGCGACACGTAGAGAGCGTTGTACAGCGCCGTGGATCCGTTGACGGTTGTCTGGCGGATCGCCCGTTCCAGCGCGTTTGCGTCGCTCGTGAACGGTTGCGGAATCCGCACGTGGCTATTGAAATCCACCACCTCGATCACATCGTCTTTTTTCATGCGCCGGACGAAACCGGTGGCGGCCTCCTGCGCCGTCGCCAGCTTGTCTTCCATGCTGTTGCTGGTGTCGAGGAGGATGGCGAGCGCGATCGGTTGCTGCACGCGGGAGAAGAACGTGATGCTCTGCTTGGCGCCGTCCTCGAACACTTCGAAATCGCCCTGCTCGAGCCCGGTGACGTACTTCGTGCCGTCCATGACCGCCACGTTCAACGACACGAGCTCGACTCCCGCGCGGAACTTGCCCTGCTGCCCTGCCAGCGTGATGGAGAGCGCGCACGCCCCTGCCGCCGCGAACGCCGCGAAGCGCGGCCCCCTCATCGCCCTGCCACTCTCGTGCGCGCCCGGACCGAGACTCCGGGGCGCGACGTGGTGACCTGCATCTTGTCGGGGGGAATGAGCGTGTCGGGACGGCCGTACGTCACGACATATTGATTCAGCAAATCGTCGCCCACGTTCGAGAGCGCTTCAGCGATCCCGGACACCGCCATCACCTGGTCGCGGCGGCCGCCCGTCCGCCCGGTGCCTTCGGCAATGACGCGGTTGCGGTTCAGCATCTCGTCCTCCATGGACGAGTTGGGCATGCCGATGGAGATCACGTGCAGCGTCGCGCCGCTCGACTCGAGCGCCTTCGTCACGGTGTCGTCCTGGAGCGTGCTGAACTCGATCCCTTCCAGCGTGACGGCCACGATGACGGGACGGGTCGCCTTCCGTCGCTCGAGGCCTTTGCTCACGTCGAGAATGCCGTCGAGCAGGTACGCGCCCGACCCCGAGCGCGGGAAGATGCGGGTGATCCCCCGCTTCAGGGTGTTGACATCGGTCGTGTACGGGACCAGCGACGTCGCCCGCTCGCCGACGGTGACGATGCCGATTTCGTGGCCGTGGAGCTTCTCCACGAACCGCGTGAGCCCCTCCCGCATCGGCTGGAGTGCGGGCGACAAAGCCTCGCTGTCGTCCACGAGCAGCATGATCTGCATCGGCGCGGTGGCGGGCCCGGCTCGAAGCACTTCGCGCGCGACGCCGTCCTCGCGCACCGCGAAGTCAGCCGCGGTCATTCCGCCGACCGGCTTGTTTTTCTTATCGAGCACGCTGACGTAGACGTCGCGGGTACGGACGTCGCTCGCGGCCGGCGGCGGAGGGGGCTGTTGGGTGAAAACGGCCGGAACGGCCGCGAGGGCGGCAAGCCCAAGCGCCAGGAACGCATCGATCATGTGGGGGCCTCTTCAGCTTCGAGTATAGGCGGGCGCCGCGCGAGGCGTCAAGAATGGCACGTGGCCCAAAATTGTTGGTACAAAGGGAGTTGTCGTTTCTTGACACCCCCGGAACCGGGTGCTATAAGGCTTCAGGCCGCCGTGCTTCAGAGCTACATTCCCGTCTTTCTTTTCGTCCTCATCGCCGTCGGGTTCGCCATATTCTCCCTTCTCCTTTCACGGCTCGTCCACGCCGGCACACCCAACGCGGTCAAGCTCGAGCCGTACGAATGCGGGATCGAAACGACAGGGGATGCCAGGGATCGCTACAGCATCCGGTACTACCTCATCGCGATGCTCTTCGTGATCTTTGATGTGGAGACCGTGTTCATGTTCCCGTGGGCCGTGTCGCTCGATCGACTGGCGGTGTTCGGCCTGATCGAGATGCTCGTCTTTCTCGTCATCCTCGTTGTCGGATATTTCTACGCCTGGAAGAAGGGTGCGCTCGAGTGGCAGCTCTGAGCGGGGAGAGCGACCGGCAGCCACGGCCGCTCGCGTCCGATGCGGCCCATGGCTGATCCGCTGACGCCGCCTCGGTCAGGCGGAGACAGGCCGCCAGGCGAGGGGCGCGCGGAGCCGCTCTCCGCGGAGGTGTCGCGCGCCTCGAGCGCGGCCAGGGCGCCCCATACACGGACGATCGAACCTCCGCCGGGCCCGCCCGAGCCGCCGCCGCGCGATGGAGTGCCCATTCCGGCGTTCATCACGACGCTGCAGGCAGCCGCGGCCGGCGCTGTTGAGCGCGTCGCGTTCTGGGTCGGGGACTGGTCGCTCGTCGTCGCGCCTCCACGCCTGCTGCAGGTCGCGGCACATCTGCGCGAAACGACCGGCGCGCAGTTCGACGCGTGCTCCGATGTCACCGCAACGGACTGGCCGCCGCGCGCCGAGCGCTTCGACGTCGTCTACACGCTGTACTCAACGCGTCTCCACCACCGCGTCCGGCTCAAGGTGCGCGTCGCGGACGGCGCGACCGTGCCATCCGTCAGCTCGATCTGGCCGTCCGCCAGCTGGCTGGAGCGCGAGGTATTCGACCTCTTCGGGATCTCCTTCGAGGGGCACCCCGATCTGCGCCGCATCCTCATGCCGGACGATTGGCAGGGGCACCCGCAGCGCAAGGACTACCCGCTCGAAGGCCCCGGCGAGCTGGTGCTGGAAAACCCGATGGACTGGCTACGCATCACGCGCGCCTCCGACCAGATCGAATGAGCACCAACGGTCGCGCTGGGGTGCACGCGGAGCGGCGCCCCGAGCGCGCAGCGAGGTGGGGCATGTAAAGGGGCCCCACCGAGCGAAGTGAAAGAAATGTTTGATACGCAAGAACTGACGCTCAATATGGGGCCTCAGCATCCGAGCACGCATGGCGTGCTCCGCGTCGTGCTGCGACTCGACGGCGAGCGTGTCGTGGGCTGCGACGTCGTCATCGGGTACCTGCACCGCGGGATCGAGAAGTTGTGCGAGCACCGGGACTGGGCGCAGATCGTCCTCATCACGGATCGGATGGACTACGTGGCGGCGGCCAGCAACAACCTCGGGTACGTGGAGACGGTTGAAAAGCTGATGTCACTCGAGGTCCCGCGCCGCGCGCGGTACATCCGGACCATTCTCGCGGAGTTGCAACGCATCGCGAGCCATTGCCTGTGGCTGGGGACGCACGCGATGGACATGGGCGCGATGACGGTGTTCCTCTACGCGTTTCGCGAGCGCGAACTCGTGCTCGACCTGTTCGAGGAATACTGCGGTGCCAGGCTGACATACAACTCGATGCGCATCGGCGGGCTGCCGCTTGATATTCCGCCCGGTTGGGACAGGAAGGTCCGCCAGTTCTGCGACATCTTCGAGACCAAGGTCGCCGAGTACGAAGAGCTGCTGACGCACAACCGGATCTGGCGGGATCGGACGACCGGGATCGGCGTGATTGGCGGCGAGGACGCGATCGCCATCGGCCTGACCGGGCCGCCGCTGCGCGGTTCGGGCGTGCCGCGCGACGTCCGGAAAGACGAACCGTACGCGGCCTATTCGGAGTTCGAGTTCAGCGTCCCGATTGGAAGCGCCGGCGACACCTACGATCGGTATCTCGTGCGGATCGAGGAATTCCACCAGTCACTCCGGATCATCCGGCAGGCGCTCGATGGCCTGCCGGAAGGCCCCGTTCTTGGCAGGGTGCCGCGCTTGATCCGTCCGCCGGCCGGGGAGACGTATCACGCGATCGAGTCCCCCAAGGGGGAGCTGGGGTATTTCATCGTGAGCGACGGCACGTCGAACACGCCATACCGTTTTCGCGTGCGGCCGCCGTCATTCTGCAACCTCCAGGCGCTTCCGCGGCTCGTCATGGGCCACGTCGTCTCCGACGTCGTCGCCCTGATAGGTTCCATCGACATCGTGCTTGGCGAGGTCGATCGCTGATGGTGCGCACATACCTTGTGCCGCTGTTGAAGATCCTGGTGCTCCTCAACGCGGTGCTCGTGTCGGTCACGTTCATGACGCTGCTCGAGCGCAAGGTGATCGCGTGGGTGCAGGTGCGTCTCGGGCCGATGCGCGTCGGTCCATACGGATCGCTGCAGCCGATTGCGGACGCGATCAAGCTGCTGCTCAAGGAAGACATCACGCCGGTGCGCGCGGACAGATGGGTGTTCACGCTCGCGCCGATCGTCGCGATGGTGCCGGCGCTCATCGCCTTTGCCGTGATCCCGTTCGATCGCGACGCCACGTTCTTCGGTTACCGGGTTCCACTCGTCATCGCCGACATCAACGTCGGGCTGCTGTACATCGTGTCGGTCACCTCCATCGGCGTGTACGGCATCATCCTCGCCGGCTACGCGTCGAATAGCAAGTTCCCGTTGCTGTCGGGCCTGCGCGCGTCGGCACAACTCATCAGCTACGAGATTGCGGTGACGATGATGCTCGTCAGCCTCGTCGTCATGGCCGGCACGCTCAGCATGACCGGCATCATCGACGCGCAGTACAACGCGCGCGTGTGGTACATCTTCCTGCAGCCCGTCGCCTTCGTGATTCTCTTCATCGGCGGTCTCGCCGAAACCAACCGCGCCCCGTTCGATCTGCCGGAGGCCGAGCAGGAATTGACCGGCGGCTACCACACCGAGTACAGCGGCATGCGGTTCGCGCTGTTCTTCCTCGCCGAATACGCCAACATGATTGTCGTGTCAGGCGTCGCGGTGACGCTCTTTCTCGGGGGGTGGCTGCGGCCGTTCCCGAACGTCGAGGCCCTCTGGATCCTCGGCTACGTTCCCGGCTGGGTCTGGTTTCTGCTGAAGACGTTCGTGTTCCTCTACCTGTTCATCTGGATCCGCGCGACGCTGCCGCGCTACCGGTACGACCAATTGATGCGCCTCGGCTGGAAGGTGCTGATTCCGCTCGGCATCGCCAACCTCGTGGTGACGGCGACGCTGAAGGTGCTCGTGTAACGTGCTTGAATCCCTGGTGTTCTACACGCTTGCGGCGTTCATCATCGGCTTCGGCGTCCTCGTGGTGACGACGAGCAATCCGGTGCACTGCGTCCTGTTCCTCGTCGCCAACTTCTTGTGCGTGGCGATGATCTACGTGCTGCTCGCCGCTGAGTTCCTGGCCATCATCCAGGTCCTCGTCTACGCCGGCGGGATCGTTGTCCTGTATCTGTTCGTCGTGATGCTGGTGAACCTCCGGCGGCCGCCCGATGCGCAGGTGGACGGCAGGCGGCAGGCGCGGCTCGGGTTCGTGCTGGCGGCGTTGCTCCTCGCGGAGACGTCAGCCATCCTCGTGCACTCGGCCGCCCGCCCGTCGAGTGCGGTTGCGGGCGCCCCTCCGCTTCAGCCCATTGGTAATACGGAGGCGATCGGGATGCTCCTCTACACCGACTATCTGGTGCCCTTCGAGGTCGTGTCGATGCTGCTGCTCGTCGCGATGGTGGGCGCCATCGTGCTGGCGCGCAAGGAAGGCTGAGCGGGATGACGCCGATTACTCCGTATCACTACCTGATCCTGTCGGCGGCGCTCTTTTCGATTGGCGTCGTCGGCGTGATGGTGCGGCGCAACATCATCATCGTCTTGATGTCGATCGAGCTGATGCTCAACGCGGTGAACATCAACCTCGCCGCGTTTTCGTACCAGCTGCACAACGCCGCCGGCCAGGTGTTCGCGATCTTCATCATCGCCGTCGCGGCCGCCGAAGCGGCCGTCGGGCTCGGGATCATTCTTGCGTTTTATCGCAACAAGGAGACGCTGAACGTGGACGACATGAACATTCTGAAGTCTTAGGGTTGTAAGGCTTTGCGTGTAGTAGAACCCAGCCTGAAACCCGAACACCTGAAACGTGAAACTCATCTGGCTCATCCCGCTCGTCCCCGCCGCTGGTGCGGCGATCAACGGCCTGCTGGGCATCCGATGGTTCAGCCGTGCGGTCGCCGGCGCCGTTGCGTGCGTGGCCATGGCGGCATCCCTGGGCCTGTCGATCTGGGCGTTTGCCGGACTCCTCATGCGTCCGGCCGGAGCGCGGGTGCACGACGTCGTGCTCGCGCACTGGATTCCGGCGATTCCCCTCGCGACGACGGACGGCATCGCCATGTTTTCGGTGAGCTGGACGGCGAGAATCGATCCGCTCGCGGCGGTCATGCTGCTTGTCGTCACCGGCATCGGGTTCCTGATCCACGTCTACGCCACCGCGTACATGAAGGACGAGCCGCGCGGCGGCTACGCCCGGTTCTTCTGCTACCTGAACCTGTTCTGCTGCTTCATGCTCGTGCTGGTGCTCGGCGGAAATTTTCTCGTCATGTTCGTCGGCTGGGAGGGTGTCGGGCTCTGTTCGTATCTGCTCATCGGATTCTGGTACGAGAAGCCGAGCGCGGCCGACGCCGGCAAGAAGGCGTTCCTCGTCAACCGCATCGGTGACTGGGGCTTCCTCCTCGGCATCTTCCTGGTGTTCTTTACGTTCGGGACGCTGGACTTCCGAGAAGTGGCCGTCGCGGCCGCGTCGATGCCGCGGGAAACCGCGGGCTTCGGTGTCCTGTCGGCCATCGCCATCCTGCTCCTCGTGGGCGCGATTGGCAAGAGCGCCCAGATTCCGTTGCACGTGTGGCTGCCGGACGCCATGGAAGGCCCGACGCCGGTGTCCGCGCTCATCCACGCGGCGACGATGGTGACCGCGGGCGTGTACGTGATCGCGCGCAACGCCGTGCTCTTCGAGCATGCGCCCCTGGTCATGCAGATCGTCGCGATCGTCGGTGCGCTGACCGCGCTGATGGCGGCGACGATTGGGCTCGTCCAGAACGACATCAAACGCGTGCTGGCCTATTCGACGATGTCGCAGCTCGGCTACATGTTCCTCGCGGCCGGCGTTGGCGCCTTTGGGGCCGCCGTCTTTCACCTGCTGACCCACGCGTTTTTCAAGGCGTTGCTGTTCCTTGGAAGCGGGTCGGTCATCCACGCGATGGCCGGCGAGCAGGACATGCGGCGCATGGGTGGACTGCGCGCGCACATGCCGGTGACGTTCGTCGTCATGCTTCTCGGCGCCTTCGCGCTGGCAGGCATTCCGCCGCTCGCCGGGTTTTTCAGCAAGGACGAGATCCTCTACCGCGCGTTCATCGGCAACCGGATCCTCTGGGCCATCGCGGCGTTGACGTCGCTGCTCACGGCGTTCTACATGTTCCGCCTGATCGCGCTCACCTTCTACGGACGCTATCGCGGACCCGCGTGGTCCGGAGTCGCGTCGCCGGCCGCGCGCGCGGAGGCGGCGGCGCACGGCGTGCGGCACCCACACGATGCGCATGCGCACGGACAGGGGGACCGGGTCCATCACGAGGGCACGCACGGCGGGGCGGACGCGGCCGGCTCCGGGTGGCGCGGCCCGCAGGACGGCTCCACGGCCATGACCGTGCCGCTGATGGCGCTCGCGGTCGGCGTCATCGTCGCCGGCTTCATGGGTGTCCCCCAGGTGCTCGGAGGCGCGAACGCCCTCGAGCGGTTCCTCGCCCCGAGCTTCGACGGGGCCGCGATCCGGGACGGCCACGCCCTGCCCCGTGTCGCCGCGCTTGGCCTGACGCTGTTCTCCGTCCTTGCGTCAGCGGCGGGCATGATGCTGGCGCGACATTTCTATCTGCGGAACCCGGGACTCCCGGCACGGTATGCTGCGCGGTGGCACGGCGCGTACGCGCTCCTCCAGAACAAGTACTACCTCGACGAGCTGTACTTGACGACGATTGTCCGCGGCACGGTCACCACCGCTCGCGGCTTGTTCGTGTTCGATCGCCGAGTCGTCGACGCCGCAGTCGATGCTTTCGGCTGGACCACGCAGATGGCGTCCTGGGTCTCGCACATGCTCGACAAGCACGTCGTGGACGGACTGGTCAATCTGGCCGGATCGACGGCGGGGAAGGGCAGCATTCTTGTGCGACGGTTGCAGACGGGGCTGATGCAGAATTACGCACTCCTCATGGTGCTCGGCCTGTTTGCGTTCCTGACGGTGTTTCTCTTCGCACGGTGACAAGCGGCAGCGATTCATGACTGTGCTTCAGCATCACCTGTTGTCGTTCATTCTGTTCACGCCGCTGGCGGGGGCGGTGCTGCTGATCTTCGTCAACGGGCGGCATGAGCACGCCATCCGCTGGATTGCCAACGTCTTCGGTATCGCCGGATTCGCCGTGTCGATTCCGCTGTGGTTCCGCTTTCAACCGTTCGGAGACCCCTGGCAGTTTGTCGAACGCGCCGAATGGATTCCTTCGATTGGCGCCATGTATTTCCTCGGCGTCGACGGCTACAGCGCCCTGCTCGTCCTGCTGACGACGCTCGTCGGCGCGATCGCGATCCTGTCGTCCTGGACGGCGGTCACCGAACGCGTGAAGGAGTACTACATCTTCCTGCTCGTGTTGCAGACCGGGCTGATCGGGGCCTTCGTCTCGCTCGATGTCCTGCTGTTCTTCCTCTTCTGGGAAGTGATGCTGGTCCCGATGTATTTCCTCATCGGCATCTGGGGCGGGGGCCGCAGGCTCTACTCGGCGATCAAGTTTTTCCTCTACACGCTGGTCGGCAGCGTCGTGATGCTGCTCGGCATCCTCGCGCTGTACTTCTTCAACCACTCGGCCACCGGCGTTTACAGCTTCGACATCACGCAATTCCACCAGCTGTCCGTGCCGTTCGCGATCCAGAAGTGGATCTTCCTGGCGCTGTTCCTTGGTTTCGCCGTGAAGGTTCCGATGGTTCCGTTCCACACCTGGCTGCCTGATGCGCACACGGACGCCCCGACGGCCGGGTCCGTCATCCTCGCCGCCATCATGCTGAAGATGGGCGCGTACGGCTTCATCCGTTTCAGCCTGCCGATCCTGCCGGAGGCGACGCACTATTTCGTGCCGATGATCGCCGGGCTTTCGATCGCCGGCATCATTTACGGCGGGCTCGTGGCGCTCGCGCAAAGCGACTGGAAGCGTCTGGTCGCATACTCGAGCGTGAGCCACATGGGAATGGTGATGCTCGGGATGTTCGCGCTGACGCCGGTCGGGATCACCGGCAGCATCGTGCAGCAGATCAACCACGGGATTTCGACTGGAGCGCTCTTTCTCATCGTCGGCATCGTCTACGAGCGAAGACAGACCCGCGAGATCGCTGAGTTCGGCGGCCTGTCGAAAGTCATGCCGATGTTCGCGACCGTGTTCCTCGTCATGACGTTGTCGTCGATCGGGCTGCCAGCCCTGAACGGATTCATCGGCGAGATTCTCATCCTGCAGGGAGTGTATGTCGTGCACAAGACGTGGGCCGCGGTGGCGACCGGCGGAATCGTCCTCGGCGCCGCCTACATGCTCTGGCTGTACCAGCGCACGATGTTCGGAGAACTCGACAATCCCGCGAACCAGAACCTCAAGGACTGTAACGCGCGGGAGATCGGTTACCTGGCCCCGCTGCTGATCCTGGCGTTCTGGATCGGGCTCTATCCGAAGC
>JANNHC010000087.1:0-7837 GCA_031404215.1 Acidobacteriota bacterium | reverse complement strand
CGCTGCGCCTGCGCGGCTTCTACCTGATCATCGCGACCTTGGCGCTGCACTACATCGTGCTGTTCGTGCTCCAGCGAATCCAGGAAAGCGGTCCGGGCGTGGTCGGCTACATCATTCAGCGTCCGGATCTCGTTGCCGATGACGTCAGGTGGTACTACGTGCTCCTGGCCGTCGCATTGGCCTTGACCGTGCTGACCGCCGGCTACAAGGTGTCGGCCACCGGTCGCGCCTGGCAGATGATGGCGCACAACGAAATCGCCGCCGAAGCCATCGGCATCGACATCCGCCGGATGAAGTTGCAGGTCTTCGTCTTAAGCTCCTTCCTGACCGCGTTGATCGGCGGCCTGGGTGCATACACCATCGGGGTGGTGACCTATGAGTCGTACCCCTTGGGCCTGGCGATCAGTTACATCGCTTGCATCATCATCGCCGGCCTCGGCACGACTGCCGCGACCTGGCTGGGAGCGGCGTTCGTTGTCTGGATTCCGCTCTGGGTGACGCGACTGCTCGGCGCGTACGGAAGCGTCCAGAACGCAAGCCTCAACGCACAGATCGGCGTACTCATTTTCGGGATCTCGATCATCGGCTTCATGATGTTCGCCCCGGGCGGTCTCAACGCGTTGATCGCGACCGCCTGGCGCCGGGCCACTTCCTGGGTGCGCGCAGGCCGAGGATCGGCGCGCCCGGACGATCGAAAGACGGGATGACGACCGCCGCCAGCGACGTTCTCACCGTAACCGGGCTGGAAGTCGTCTACAACCGGGCCGTGCGCGCGGTCGACGGCATCTCGCTGTCGGTGCAGGCCGGTGAGATCGTTGCTTTGCTCGGACCCAATGGGGCCGGGAAGACGACCACTTTGCGCGCAATCAGCGGGTTTGCAGGCCACGAGAATGGTCGTATCGCGGCAGGAACCGTTGTCTTCAACGGACGCGACGTGACGCGACTCCGCCCCGAACGACGTGCCCGCCTCGGGATCGGGATCGTGCCGGAGTCGGGGAAGATCTTCGAGCGCCTCAGCGTCGGCGAGCACATCCGTGCGATGTTTTCCTGGTCCGACCGGCAGACGATCGAACAGGTTCTGGACATGTTCCCCTGGCTTCGCGAGCGGTCGTCAAAACTGGCCGGACTGCTCAGCGGGGGTGAGCGCCAGATGCTGGCCATCGCCATGACACTCTCGCTCAGCCCTTCCGTCCTGCTGATCGACGAACTGTCGCTCGGGCTCGGTCCCAAGATCGTGGACGAACTCCTGGAGAAGCTGGTCCAGATCCGAGCGTCTCAACAAGTGGCGGTTCTTCTTGTTGAGCAGAACGTCGACAAGGCGCTCGAGGTGGCTGATCGCTGCTACATGATCGCGGGCGGGCGAATCGTCACCGCCGCACCCGCCGCCGAACTTCGAGGCCGTCCCGACGTATGGAATCTGCTCCTGGGCCAGGATATCGGACACCACACCCAATGAACCCGGGTACGGCCAAATTGACCGCCGACGGAGTCGGGCTCGCCCTTGACGGTGTCAGCTTTTCTATCGGGGACCTCCGAATCCTGACTGGAGTCACCATGGAGTGCCGGTCGGGTCAGGTCACCGGACTTCTTGGACCCAACGGCGCCGGGAAGACGACCTTGCTGAACTGCATTTCCGGGCTGTATCGGGCCACCGCCGGACGCATTGCCGTTGACCGGCGGGAGTTGCAGCAACGCAGGTGCTACCAAGTGGCGCGAGACGGAGTCGGACGGACCTTCCAGACGCCGCAGGTCGTCGAGGATCTGAGCGTCGTCGAGAATGTGATGCTCGGCGCGCAAGCGCGCGAGAAGCAGCGGCTGTTCGGCGACAGCCTTGCCTTGTTCTGGCACGGCGACCAGGAGCGGCGGCTCCGCTCCGCTGCCGAAGATCGTCTCGAGCTTGTAGGGCTGGCCGAGACGGCGTCCAAGCCGGTGGCAGCATGCAATCATATCGAGAGGCGACTCATCGAAGTGGCACGTGCACTCTGCTCGGAACCACAGGTCCTCCTTCTTGACGAGCCGTGCGCCGGAATGGGAGAGGATGGACGTGCGGTCCTCGCGGACCTGCTCAGAAAGCTGGCAGCGCAGGGCATGACGATCCTGCTTGTCGAGCACAACGTCAAATTCGTAACCAATGTCAGCGACCAGATTGCCGTTCTCGATCGCGGAAGCATCATCGCTCGGGGGGATCCCGATGAGGTGATCGCGAACCCCCTGGTGATCGCCGCTTATCTGGGACGTTGAGGTCAACACACGATCGAAGGAGAAGTCGATGCAACATATCCGGGAAATGGACGTCGAACCGAAGGTCGGCAGCGGCGGTCCGGGGCATTCGCTGAAACACGTCATCGCTCCTTGGACGGTCGACTCGGAGGCGTTGTGGGTGGGAGTCACCGTGATCGAGCCGGGCGTCAAGACGGCGTCGAGTGCGCTCGAGGGAATCGAGTCGGTGCATGTCACGCTGGAAGGCCACGGCACCGAGGTTGTTTCGGGGGCCGAAGTCGAGACCTCGCCAGGATCTTTCGTGTACATCCCGAAGGGCGCGCCGCACCAGGTGATCAACCGTGGCGACGTACCGTTGAAGATTCTGACGATAGCCAGTCCGCCGGTATCGAAACCTCGCGGCTAGCGCCTCGGCGCCTGATTGAAAAGGGCCAGTGCCATGAAGGCAGAGATCAAGATCCTCACCCCGGTGGGCATGTTCGGCTACGGCTTTCCCGAGGCAGACTTCTGGCGCGGCATCGACCGGGGGCCCGACGCCATCATCGTGGACGCCGGCTCGACCGACCCCGGCCCCTACCAGCTCGGCCTGGGCAAGATGATCGTAGCGCCAAGCGCACTCGAACGCGACCTCCGGGTGTGCCTGGCTGGCGTCGTGCGCGCCAGGATTCCGCTGCTGATCAGCTCGGCCGGCGGCCCCGGCATCGGCGCGCACGTCGATGCCACCGTCGAGATGATCGGCCGCATCGCCAAGGAGACGGGGCAGCGGCTGAAAGTCGCCGCGATCTACGCCGACGTCAAGCCCGAGCTGGTGCGTGAACGCTTCGCTCAGGGACGCATCGTGCCTTGCGCCTCGGCGCCGCAGCTGACCGCCGCCGACATCGACGAGTCCACACACATCGTCGCGCAGATGGGCTACGAGCCGATTCTCGAAGTGTTGCGGGCGCACCCTGACGTCGATGTGGTGGTGGCCGGCCGTTCGTACGACCCGGCCCCGTTTGCCGCCTTCTGCGTGCTGCACGGTCTGGACGACCCGGGCATCTACTGGCACATGGGCAAGATCATGGAGTGCGGCGCCGTCTGCGCCGAGCCGAAGGGGAGCGTGATCGTCGCGACAATCCGCAAAGACAGCTTTGACCTCGAGCCGATGAGCACCGCGGAGCGTTGCACCACGCTGTCGGTGGCGGCGCATACGCTCTACGAGAAGACCCGCCCCGACCTCCTCTCCGGCCCCGGCGGCGTACTCGACCTGGGCCGCTCGCGCTACCTGCAGCTCGACGAGCGCACCGTGCGCGTCAGCGGCGGCGCGTTCCGGCCGTCGCCCGCCTATCAGGTCAAGCTTGAAGGCTCGGCCCTCGCGGGCCATCGCACGATCTTCGTCGGCGGCATCCGCGACCCGATCCTGATCGGCCAGATCGACCCTTTCCTGCACGGTATCAAGGCGCGACTCGCTGCCATCTACCCGGAGCTCAAGTCGGGTAACGCGCAGCTGATCTTCCACATCTACGGCAAGAACGGCGTGATGGGCGAGCTGGAGCCGGAGAAGGACTTCGTGCCGCTCGAGGTCGGCATCCTCGGTGAGGTGACCGCGCAAACGCAGGAGCTGGCGCACGCCATCTGCAGCAACGCGCGCATCAACGTGCTGCACACGCCGTATCCCAGGCAGATGGCCACCGCCGGCAACTTTGCCATCCCGCTCAACCCGCCCGAGAACGACATCGGACCGGTCTGCCGCTTCTCGATCTACCACCTGATGGAGGTGGAGTCGCCGCTCGAGCCCTTTACCTCGCGCATCGTGGAGGTCTGAGATGAACGACAAGAGCAAACACGGCAACCGGCTCAGGGACCTGGCCAAGGTCATCCGCAGCAAGAACTCGGGCCCGTTCGAACTTACCTTCGACGTGATCTTCTCGCAGCCCGAGCCGTACCGGCGCGTCAAGGAGAGCGGCGTGCTCACCCGCGAGCTGGTGTGCCGCCTCTACGGCGTGCCTGACGACGCCATCGTCGCGTTCATGTTCTTCGACCCGGCTCTGGCCTTCAAATTTACGCTGCGCCGAGGCTGGGCGCAGGGCAGCATCGGCGAGCGTGACACCTTCGGTGCGCAGCAGCACGCGCCGTTGATGGAGATCGAGATCCCGGGCCAAGCCACCGATCAAGCGTCGGCGATGAAGTGATCGCCACGGCCTTCATCAGGACACTGGCATGACCTCATCCATCACCGCCGCCGAGCGCGTCGACGCCGCAGGGAAATCGATCCCGGCAGGCCGTGAAGCGCGTGACCAGCAACGGCATTCCGGACTATAATTTTTATGCCCCTGCCAGGGTTCGCTTGCGACGTTGCCGGTGTCGCTCTGTTCTTGAACAGTGTTCATCGGCCTTCGTCGCAGGAGTCCTGCTTCCCGTCGACCGGCGACGGCGGGTCCCTGGCCGCGGGGACCTTTGACAAAGGGACCACCGTGAATGTGCCGAGGCGGAACGAGGCTGGCCAAACCGTGGCTGGCCAAACCGTGGGAGACTGATGATGACAACTGGCGAGCGTATAACATTACCAGCCGCCGATCACCCGATGTGGATTGACGGCGTTTCAGTCGAATCGGCCTCGGGTCGGTGGCGAGACAGCATCGACCCCTATACCGGCGAGGTTTGGGCGCGAGTCACCGAAGGCGGCCCCGAGGACGTTGATCGGGCCGTCCGAGCGGCTCGGACAGCCTTCGAATCCGGGCCTTTGTCTCGGATGACAGGAAGGGACCGTCGAAAACCAATGCTAGAGCTCGCCCGGCTCCTTCGACGCGACGCTGCCAAGATCGCCGAGATCGAGACCCGCGATAACGGCAAGCTCTATCGCGAATCGCTTGGGATGGTCGAAGCCTCGGCGGGCTGGTACGACTACTTCGCTGGTTGGGCTGACAAGATTCAGGGCGACCTTATTCCCGGTGACCGGAGTTCGCTCCACATTTATACGCTCCGCGAGCCGATAGGGGTCGTGGCGGCAATCACCGCATGGAATTCACCTATCCTGATGGCCGCCTATAAGCTCGGTCCCGGGCTAGCTGCAGGTTGCACGTTCGTTTTGAAACCCGCTGAGCACACCGCGATCAGCACGCTCGCATTTGCCAAGCTCACCGCAGAGGCGGGGTTCCCGCCCGGTGTAATCAACGTCGTTACCGGCGACGGGCCATCCGTAGGGGAGCCGCTGGTGTCCCATCCCGGCGTGAACAAGGTGGCTTTCACGGGCTCGACCACCACTGGCATCAGGGTCGCCACCGCTGCCGCGGCACACCTGGCTCCGGTAATGCTAGAGCTAGGGGGCAAGTCACCTCAGATCGTTTTTGAGGACGCCGACCTCGCCAAGGCCGCTGAGGGTATTGCCAGTGGGATCTTCGCGGCCGCCGGGCAATCCTGTGTGGCCGGGTCACGACTGTACGTTCAACGAAGCGTCGCCGACGAGCTGCGAGCCCTGGTGGTCCAGCGGGCTGCCAACATCGGTTTAGGAGACCCTCTGCGCGAAGAAACCGAAATGGGCCCGCTGTCATTCGAGCAGCACATGAGTCGAGTGCTCGGGTTCATCGAGAAGGGCAGGATAGGTGGCGCTCGGGTACTAACCGGCGGCGTGCGCTCCACACGGCCCGACCTGGCACGTGGCTTCTTCGTCGAGCCGACCATCCTTGAAGGGGTCACGCCAGTCTCGGAAGTCGTGACCGAGGAGATCTTTGGGCCAGTCCTCTGCATGATGACATTCGACAAGGAGGAGGAAGCGATCACGAGCGCCAACAGCTCCCGGTTCGGCCTCGCCGCCGGTATCTGGACAAGAGACGTGGGCCGCGCGCACCGTGTGGCCCGTGCGCTGCAAGCGGGCACGGTGTGGGTGAACGCCTACCGGATGGTCAATCACGCGGTGCCCTTCGGCGGCTACAAGGACAGCGGCTACGGTCGTGAGAACGGCGCCGATTCGCTTCGCGAATTTACGCGTACGAAGGCGGTCTGGGTGGAGACGGCCGCGTCCTGATGAAGTCTTTCCATCGGCCGAGGCAACCTGCTAGCACCACACTGAACGACCCCAAGCCTGCGAACCAATGACTCCGACCACCGCTGCAATTCCCAACATCGTCCGCTTCTCAGACGCCGACGCCGTCGTCCACTCCGCCGTCGGCGGCAAGGCCGCCAGCCTCGGCCGCTTGACCCGCGCCGGCTTTCCGATACCGCCTGGCTTCACCGTCTCGACCACAAGCTACAGCGCTTTTCTCGAGGCAAACGGTCTTCATGATGCGATCGCCGACGTCGTGCCCCGGTTCGACTATTCGGATGCAGACGGGCTCGAGCGCCTCACGGGATCACTCCGGGCTCGAATCGAGAAGGCCAGGATGCCGGACGACCTGGCCCGAATGATCCTGGACGGATACCACGCGCTCGGGGAAAGCGCGTATGTCGCAGTCCGCTCGTCAGGAACTGCCGAGGACCTCGCCGACGCCTCCTTTGCCGGGCTTCACGATACCTATCTCGACGTGCATGGCGATGCCGAGGTGCTCGATGCGGTGAAGCGGTGTTGGGCATCGCTTTGGACGGCCCGCTGCACCGCCTATCGCCACCACGGAGGGCACGACCATTCATCCGCCCTCCTCGCCGTGGTCATACAGACGATGGTCGAGTCGGAGGCAGCGGGTGTGCTATTCACCGGCAACCCCCTGACAGCCCGGACCGACGAGGTCGTGGTCAACGCCGCCTGGGGACTCGGCGAGGGAGTGGTCTCCGGAATCCTCACGCCCGACGAGTTCGTTCTCGACCGCAAGACCTTGACCGTCAAGAGCAAGGTGCTCGGATCCAAAGAGGTTCGGATCGTGCGCGATCGCGGCGCGAACACCGGGACGCTCAAAGAGGAGGTACCGGCCTCGCAGCGCGACGTCTTCTCTGTCACTGACGAAAATGTTGTAGCGCTCGGCGCGCTCGGGCTGCGGGTGACGGACTTCTACGGCGGACTGCCGCAGGACATCGAATGGGCCCTCGCCGAGGGCAAGCTGTACCTTCTGCAGTCGCGCAACATCACCGGCGTCGAATTCACCTGGGATGAGGACGTCGACGGCTGGCAGAAGCTCCCCGAGGCCGATGGAACCGTCTGGAGCCATGCCTTTGCCGACGAGTTCTGGACCGGCGCCATCACGCCGCTCTTCTATTCGATCCGTGGGCGCGAGGTGCACGAGATCAACATGCACGACTTCGAGCTGTGGGGCTTCGACGACCTGCGGAAGATGCGTTCACTGAAGTGGTACCAGGGCACCGCCTACTACAACTCCAACCAGGACCGGCTGTACGACGAGTATTTGTTTCCGCCGAGCCTTCGCGGGTCCACCCTGTGGAAGCTTCCGCCGGCTTGGCGCGACGAGGCCGCAAAGGCGCCGTTCGACGTAGTCAAGGGCATCGGGACGCAGCTCCGCACGCTGCTGTTGGAACCCAGTCGCACCTTCACCAACTGGTTCACCGAGGTCGAGCATTACATCCGCGACCGCGTCCCCGAAGCGGATGGGCCGAGCGACGATGAGCTTCGGCAGATGACGGATGGCGCGCTCCGCCAATCCATCCAGCGAACTCTCGACCTCGCGGAGCATTTCATCGGCCTGCTTCGGCC
>JANNHC010000086.1:0-19940 GCA_031404215.1 Acidobacteriota bacterium | reverse complement strand
TGCTCTGGCACGCTGAATCCGGCGCGTGGGTCCAGTGCTTCCGCGATCCGTCGCAGGTCTTCGTCTACCGCACCGGCAGCTGGACGGCGGGCGGCAGGGTGCAGGCGATCGATCTGAACGGCGATGGCCGCGACGAGCTGCTCCGGTACGACTGGCGGACCGGCGACTGGACGCTCGCGACGCTCGACTCCGCCGGTGTCATGCAACAGTCGAATGGTCTATGGGAAATCGGCTGGGAAGTCACACCGGGTGATCTCAACGGGGATGGCCGTCAGGATGTCCTGCTCTATAACCCCGACACGGGTGAATGGATCCGCCGACTCAACCTCTCCACCGGGTGGGTCGACGACGTGTCCGGCCTCTGGTCGCGTAACTGGACCGTCGCGGGACGGAGACGATAGCGCGTGGCGTTTCGGTGTTTCAATGCCCCGCGGTGCAAATCCGAAACATCAATCTCAAATGCGGCGGCAGCGGCCTGGCAAGCTCTCCTCGCGCGTGGGGTCGCCCTGCCTTTAAATGAATCGAACACAAGACTTGTTATGAAAGCTGCCCCGGTGGCTGGGGAGTGGTCGGGACACTCGGGAGAGAGGGATTAAGCAGGCCGAGCGAGCGTCCGCTAATATACGTACGAATTGGCATTCATGAATTCCCCTGCGATCAGCAGGGATGCCGGCTTGGACGCGCTCTTGTGCACGACGCTCGCGGAGGCTTCTCTCTCCCGCGACGTGACGCACGAAGGCCTCGACGCGCTCTGGGAGCGCGCGCGTCTCCACGACGTCGACGTGCTGATGGCGGCCATCCTGTCGCGGCTCGCAAAACAAATTCCGGCAACCGTTCACCAACAGGCTACCAGCCGGTTCGCGGAAGCTGAGCTCCGTGATCTACTGCGATACCGCGAGCTGTGCCGGATCACCGCGAGCTTTGCTGCAGAGGCCGTTGACGTGTTGCTCCTCAAGGGCGCCGGACTGGCGTACATCGTCTACCCCGAACCTTGCTTTCGACCCAGTCGCGATATCGACCTTTTCATCCGGCGTGAGGCACGCGATGCGGCGGAGCGCGCACTTTCCGCGTGCGGGTACACGCGCCAGCGAGAGCCAGACGGCGAGCTCGCCCGCGCGCAACGACAATATGCACGGGCGGACGGCAGCGGGATCAACCACTTCGTCGATCTCCACTGGCGCGTGTCCAATACGCGCCTGTTCGCCGACGCGCTGTCATTTGATGAAGCTTGGAGCTCGTCGACGGCGGTTTCGGCTATCGACCCGCCGGCTCGAACGCTCGGGGGTCGCCGACGCACTGCTACTGGCTTGTATCCATCGTGTTGCACATCATCAGGACGCCCTCGACCTGCTGTGGCTGTGGGATATCCATCTCCTGGCCGGCGGTCTGACGGCCGAGACGGGGGAGGCGTTTGTCAGCCGCGCCGAGCGGACGCGGATGCGCGCCGTGTCCGTCCGCGGGCTCGAACTGGCACGAGACCGGTTTGGGACGAGGATTGCGGCCGACGTGCTCGCGCGGCTCAAAACAGCCGGCCCGGTCGAACCAACCGCACGCTTTGTCGGAGGTCACCTGCGGATGATCGACGTCGTGCGCGCGGATCTCGGGACCACAGGCCGCTGGCGCGACCGGGCGACTCTCCTGGGCGAGCACCTCTTCCCGTCGCGAGAGTACATGCGCGCAATCTACACTCAATGTCCGTCCGTACTGCTTCCGATCGCGTACGTCGACCGGATCGTGCGAGGTGCGCCAAAGTGGTTCCGGCGGCCCCCGTCCTCAGGTGCGAGTAGCGGCTGATGGGAATCACCGATCGGCATCCTCGCGAAAACGGTGCACGACGTCGCGCACACCGCCCAAATCCCGCGGTCCCTCGTGCGGTATTTACTCTGGCGGCAGTGCCGAAAAGGCTCGAACCTCGCTGACCCTGGCCGCGTCGCCACTCAGTACACGCCAACGGTCGTCGTGGCCGCGAAACCGCGATACGGACGCACGCCGCTGACGCCGTCCCAGGCAAACCGGTCTGTGTGGGGCTCGCGCTCTCCCTCGTCGCGCTCGAGAAAGCCCGGCATGAAAAACTCCTTCGTCAGCGTCGTGAGCTTGACACGGCCGGTCTGGCCGTAGCCGACAACGGCCATCGGGTCGTCGAAATCGACGACTTCGACCACGGCGCGCGGCTGCGGCGCGTAGTACGCGATCTTGTAGTTGTTGTGCGGACCTGACGGCGCACTGGCGGCGAGGCCCATGAGGGTGTTGCCGTACGTCGGCGTCATGTACGCGCCGTCGAGCAGTTCCTCGTGCGCGAAGCGGTTCCACTGCGGCGTGAATTCGGTGCCGCCCGAGAAGATACCGGTGATGCCGGCCTTCCGAAGGGTCGTGCCCTTCGCCTCCAGCTTCAGCGCCAGCGACTCGAGCAGTTTGGGCGTCGTGAACATGCAGCGGATGTCGTGGCCGGCACCGAGGATCGTGACGGCCTGATCGATGACGTGATTCTTGTAGGCCTCGAGGTGTTCGCCCCAACCCTTCTGAATCAGCTTGATGACCCAGCGCGGATCGAGATCGACGCAGAAGCAAATGCCACCGCGGTGCTGCGCGAGATGCTCGATCGCGAGCCGGAGCCGGCGCGGCCCGCTCGGCCCGAGCATCAGCCAATTCGATCCGCGTGGAAACTTGTCGTCGGGCAGCGTCTCGCTGAACAGCTCGTAGTCGGTACGGAAGTCGTCGATGTTGATCCGCGTCTTCGGCACTCCCGTCGTACCCCCGGTTTCGAACACATAGATGGCCTCGTCGGCGTAATCTTTCGGAACCCAGCGGCGCACCGGGCCGCCGCGGAGCCACTCGTCCTCGAAGAACCCGAACTTCTGCAGGTCGGCGAATCCCTGCACGTCCCTGAGCGGATCGAACGTGAACTGCCGTGCACGCTCGAGCCAGAACGGACAGCCGGTCGAAGGGCTGAAGTGCCATTGCACGATTTCACGCACGTGTTCGTCGAGCCGGGCGCGAGCGGATTGGTCAGCGGTGTGTGACATGGCGAAGGAATCTTATCGCAGGTGCCGCCCGGTGTCCGCCGACAGCGCCCGGAGAAACGCCAGGCGCTCGCGGGGCTCGGGCTCGACCATGAGCGCCTCGATCGGCCACGGCAGCCGCCAGGTCCAGTTGATGTCGTCCACGACCGCGGGGGTGTTGACGCGGTCGCGCCACCCGAAGATGTCCTGGACCGGCACGACCACGAGGTTGCTGCGCGCGGCAAACAGCGTCCGGAGGAGCGCATCGCGGACGCGATCGTCGAATGGCCCGGATGGATCGCAGCCGGCCGCGCGCAGGGCGGGCCATGCGGCGGCGTGGACACGTTCGTCCGGCGTCGCCGTGTCCCACCAGCCCGCCTGCGTGTCGGTGTCGTGCGTGCTGGAGGTGGCCAGCGACACCGGCGGATACGTCGCGGGATCGCGGAAGGGCTGCCCCTCCGCGTCCCAGTGGCGTTCCCAGCGCAGGACCTTGTAGCCGGGCACGCGCATGCGCGACATGGACTCGCGCACGAAGTCGGGGACGCTGCCCAGATCTTCGGCGACAATGCACGCGCCGGATCCGGCGAACAGCTGGAGCAGGCGTTCACCCTGGTCCATCTGCGATATCTCGTCCGGCGGCAGGAACGCCGCGCGGCGGTCGCGCTCGCGGAAGTACGTGCGGTAAAAGCCCACGAGATGATCGACACGGAATCCGTCGTACAACGCGGCCGATCGCCGGGCCCGCTGCCGCAACCACTCGTAACCGCCAGGTGCGATCACGTCCCAGCGATACACGGGCAGTCCCCAATCCTGCCCGGTGGCGGAAAAGGCGTCGGGCGGCGTCCCGACGGAAGCGTCCAGCCGAAACTCGTGCTGACGCGCCCACACATCGGCGCTGTGCGCGCTGACGACAAACGGGAAGTCGCCGAAGATTCCAACCGGCGCTGAATCGCGACGGGCCTGCTGCCACTGCTCGCCGGCAATCCACTGCAGCCAGGCGTGGTACAGAATCTCGGTCGCGAGTCGGCGTCGCGCGTTGTCGAGTGCGTCAGGCCGCCGGTCGCGCAGCCCGTCCTCCCATTCCATCCAGTAACGCCCCGAGTGTTCGTGGTGCAGCGCGCGGAACAACGCGTAGTCGTCCAGCCACCAGCATTCTCGTTCCCTGAAATCCCGGAACTCGGTGGCCCGCGCTGACGTGGTGCGCCACTCGGTACGCTCGAAACGTTCGAAGGCGGCGCGCAACGCGCGCCCCTTGACGTCGCGAATCGTGGCGTACGCCACCGATGGCGCGCAGCGCGCCTGGTCGAGCGCAGCCCGGTCCGCCCCGGCAAGAGCGGACTCTCCGCCAGCCCCGACGAACTCCTCGACCTCAGCAGCCGCGATGTACACCGGATCGATGGCCATCGCGCTCAACGCCGAGTAGGGCGAGTTCTGCCCGGCCGGCATTTCATTGACCGGGAGCAGTTGCACGAAGTCGAGTCCGCAGGCGTCGAGCCAGCGCGCGAACCGTGGCAGATCGGGAATCTCACCGATCCCCCAGCTTCCGCGCGAAGGAATGGAAAAGAGCGGAACCAGCGCGCCGGCATGCCGGCCGGCGTCGAAACGCCCGTCAGGCATGCGCTCGCTCCATCACGCGCCGGGCGCCCTCGAGGAACACCGGCCGCTCGGGAAGGAGACTGAGGACGAGGAACGATTCGTGGGGGAAGTCGAAGAAGAATCCGGGGTGAACCAGCACGCCGTCGTGCTCGAGCAGCTCGACGACGAGATCCTCTTCCGTGCGCGTGGACGGCACGCGGAGAACCGAGGACCACCCCGCCTCGCACGGGAGCACATGGATGGACGGATACGCGGCCGCCAGCGAGCGGAGTTCCAGGTCGTTGGTCCGCACGCGTTCGAGGATGGCCTTGCGCACATCCGCGCCGGCGGCGATCAATCTGGCGGCGGCGACTTGCACCGGAGTGGATACCGAAAGGTATGTATCGCAGATGAGCTCGAGACGATCGAGTGCGGCGCGGACACCCGTGTCAGGCCCGTCAACGAGCATCCAGCCAAGCTTGACCTGCGGAAGTCCTGCGGATTTCGACAGGCCGCCCAGCCGAAACGTCAGGCAGGCCGGGCGTTCCGGTTGAGACGATGGGCGAGACGAGAGCGGATAGTCGGCAAAGACTTCATCGATAATGAGGGCCGCGTCGCGCACGGCGCAGCGCTCAGCCAGCGCCGCGAACTCCGGCCCGGTCAGCACGGAGCCCGTGGGGTTGTTCGGGCTGACGGCGATTACCGCGCGGACCGTCTCGGTCCAGCCGGCATCGAGCGCCTCGAAATCGATCGTCCAGCGCCCGTGATACTCGAGCCGGTACGGCAGAGACCGAACGCCGTCGAGCCTCGTCAAATGATCGAACAGCGGGTAGCTCGGGACCGGGAGCATCACCGCATCCCCCGCCGGCTCGCACAGCAGCTTGAAGAGGATGGAATACGCCTCGCTGGTACTGGCCGTCAGCACGATGCGGTCCGGAGAAACCCTGGTGCCGTCGCGCTCGTAGTCGCGGGCGACCGCGGCGCGCGCGTCGGGCAGCCCGAGCGGGCTCGGTTCATATCGCAGCGCCCCCGGTTCCGCCAGTGCGTCGAGCACCGAAGACGGGTACGGGATGCCGGTCGTGGTGGGATTGGTGACCGTCAGGTCGAGGACCGGCGTTCCTGCAGCGCGAACCCGCCGAACCACCTGCGTCAGGCGGTTGGGCTCGAGCTGTCCTGGCACACGGGACGAAAACATTCCAGTTGATAGACTATAAGAACGTGAGAGGAACCGCATGACCATATCTCGCCTGCTGATTGCCGCGCTCGCGCTGTCGTTGCCGCCCCAGGCGCCGGCGCCGCCGACCGTCGCCCGCCCTGCTTCGCAGGCGCAGCGGCCCGCGGCGCTGACGGTGCCGTTCACACACTTCACGCTGCCGAACGGGCTGCAGGTGATTCTGCACGAAGATCACACGGTCCCGCTCATCACCGTCAACGTGTGGTACCACGTCGGATCGGCACGGGAAAAACCGGGCCGCACCGGCTTTGCCCATCTCTTCGAGCACCTCATGTTCGAGGGGTCGGCGCACGTGAAGGAAGGCGAGTTCGACACGCTGCTCGAAGCGGCCGGCGCGACCAACAACGGGTCCACCGAAACCGACCGCACGAACTACTACATCGACGCTCCGGCCAACGCGCTCGAGCTTGCCCTGTTTCTCGAGTCGGATCGGATGGGCTACCTGCTTGAAGCCATGTCGCCGGAGCGGGTGAACGGACAGCGCGACGTGGTCAAGAACGAGCGCAGGCAAAGCTACGAGAACGCGCCGTACGGGATGGCGTCGATCGAGATCGACAAGATGTTGTATCCGGAAGGCCATCCGTATCGCTGGCCAACCATCGGCTACATGGAGGATCTGACGTCGGCCAGCTACGAGGACGTCGTCGAATTCTTCCGCAAGTACTACCAGCCGGCCAACGCCAGCCTGGTGATCGCCGGCGATATCGACCCCGCTCGCACACGCGCGCTCGTCGAAAAGTGGTTCGCCGACGTGAAGCCGGGCGCGGCACCGGTCACCCCGGTTGACTACCCGCACGCGATGCTCACCGGGGTGAGCCGGAAGACGATCGAAGACCGCGTCCAGCTCCCCCGCCTCTATCTCTCGTGGCTGACGCCGCCGCTCTACCAGCCAGGCGACGCGGAGCTCGACGTGGTGTCACAGATTCTTGCCGGAGGCAAGAACTCGCGGCTCTATAAGCGCCTGGTGTACGACCTGCAGATTGCGCAGGACGTCAGCGCGTTCCAGGCGTCGGCCGCCCTCAACTCGCAGTTTCAAATTGTCGTGACCTCGCGCCCGCCCGACGCGAAGACGACGTCCACGGCGCTCGCTGACCGCATTCGAACCATCGTGGACGAGGAGATCGCGAAGCTGCAGCAGGCGCCTCCGATGGCGCGCGAGTTCGAGCGCGCGATCAATCAGGTCGAAGCGTCCTTCTACAACCGCATGGAAAGCGTGGGAGGATTTTCCGGCAAGGGAAACCAGTTGAACGCGTACTACACGGCGATCGGCAACCCCGATTACTTCAACGAGGATCTATCGCGCTATCGCTCGCTGAGCCCCCGGGACGTCCAGGCCGCAGCCGCGTTCTGGCTGCCGGCGGCCCGGCGCGTCGAGCTGACGGTCGAGCCCGCGAAGGCCGTCGATCCCGGGAAGGACGAGTAGCCGCCATGAAGTCGTTCGCATTATTCGTCGTACTGCTTGCGGCCGTCACCGTCGGACCATCTGTGCTGCCCGCGGTGGAGCCGGGGCGTGCGCCGCGGCGCCAGGCACCCGATCGCTCGGTCGCGCCGACGCCGGGACCGCCGCCGGCGCTCAAGCTGCCGGCGATCCAGACACGCACGCTGTCGAACGGGCTCCCGGTGTGGATCGCCGAGCTGCACAAGGTGCCGGTCGTCCATGCGACCCTTGTCGTCTCGTCCGGCGCCGGAGCCGATCCTCGCGGCAAGTTCGGTATCGCGAGCCTGACGGCCGAGATGCTGGACGAGGGCGCGGGTAAGCGGAATGCGCTGGAGATTGCCGACGCGGTTGACTACCTCGGTGCGAGCCTGTCGACATCCAGCTCGTCCGACGCGTCATTCGTGGACCTGCATGTGCCGGTCGCGCGGCTCGGCGACGCGCTGCCCATCATGGCGGACGTCGCGCTACGACCGACATTTCCGGAGGGCGAGCTCCAGCGGGTGCGCGCGGAGCTGCTCACGTCTTTCCTCCAGGCGGAGGACGATCCGGCGTCGCTGATCCGGTTCGCATTTCCTCGTCTCGTCTATGGCGCCCAGCATCGATACGGGACGATGACGTTTGGGACGGCCGCGGCCGTGAAAGCGTTCGCCGTGGCGGATTTCCGGCAGTTCCACGCGCAGCAATACGTCCCGTCGAATGCCGCGCTCATCGTCACGGGTGACGTCACGGCGGCGTCGGTGGTGGCACGGCTCGAATCGGCCTTCGGGCAATGGAAGGCAGCCACGTCGCCGCGGACGACGATACCTGCCGCCGCACAGCTCACCACGCGGCAGATCTACCTCGTCGACAAGCCGGGCGCCGCGCAGTCGCAGATCCGTATCGGCTGGGTCGGCGTGCCGCGATCCACGCCGGACTACTTCGCGCTGCGGGTGCTCAACACGATTCTCGGCGGCTCGTTCACCTCGCGATTGAATCAGAACCTGCGCGAGGAACACGGCTACGCATACGGGGCGACGTCAACCTTTGACATGCGCGGAGCCGCCGGTCCCTTTTACGCTGCGGCCGGCGTGCAGACGGACAAGACAGCCGAGGCGCTCACTGAGTTTTTCAAGGAGCTCGACAACATCAGAACGCCGATCCCGGCCGGCGAGATCGAGAAGGCCAAGAACTACCTGGCGCTGCAGATGCCTCGCAACTTCGAAACGACCGAAAGCCTGGCAGGATCGCTGGCGCAGATGTTCGTGTACCACCTGCCGGCGGATTACTACGCGACCTTTACCGGCCGGGTTCGGGCGATCACGCCGGCCGACGTGCAGCGTGTGGCCGAGCGGTACATCCAACCGGACAAGTTCGCGGTCGTGATCGTCGGCGATCGGAAGGTGATTGAACCGGGAATCGCGGCGCTCACACTCGGTCCGATCAAGATCGTCGAGATCAGCGACGTCATGAAGTAGCGTCCGGTTTCAGCCGCATCCGAGGCCCATGTCATTTTCCATCACGTTCGACGAGCTGCTCCGGTACACGAATGCGGAGCGCGAGAAGTGGCGCGCCTGGTTTCTGAGCCATGGCGCAGCCATTGAGGCGCCCCTGCAGCCCGGTGGGCGATTCCCGACGGTTGGAAAGCTGATCGATCACACGTTCCTCGTCGAACGGCGGCATCTACAGCGGCTGTTCTCGGAGCCCCTGGCGGAGCGGACGGGCCTGACGGGGAACAACGCGCCGCCGCTGTTCGATTACGGCGCGTCCGTGCGGCGCGAACTCGAGCAGTACGTCTCGGACCTGCGCGAGGACGACGCCGAACAAATCCGAACGCTGAGCGTTCGCGACAGTGACTGGCCGATGACGGTCCGCAAGCTGCTCTTCCACATCCTGCTGCACGAGACCAGGCATTGGGCGCAGATTGCGCTTGCCGTCAGGCTTGCGGGGTTCGAACCTCCGGGCGATCACGATCTGTTCTACAGCAAGGCGTTGCGCTGAGACTGAGGAGCGCGTCAGGGCCAACTCTGCGCGTCTTGCGGTCCGATGTGTTCCGCCAGCCGCTTTCGCCGCAACCGCTCGGCGTACGCGTACGCGCCGTTGAGCTGCAGCAGGCGCGCCGCGATGATGATGATGTTGATGCCGATCACCGTCGGGAAGATCAGCATCCCCTGGTCGTGCTGGTAATCGTACCAGAACAACGGGACCGCCGCGGCCAGTAGGGCATACGCTCCCAACTGGCGAATCCGCATCCCCCGCGGGTTTCCGTCGAGCGAGGCGATGCGGGAGGGGTGGACGATCACCAGGAGCGGCGCGTCCGCGCGCCCGCCCGAATCGAAGATCTCGAAACGAACCGTCGGCACGCGGATCACCTGGCCCACGCAAAACGCGCGCGCGTCTTGCAAATGCTCGAACAGCAGGCACGTCGTCTCGTCGACCGACGGGAACGGACGGCCCTCGGAGTCGCACGATCCGCCGGTATCCACAGTCTTCGAGAAGGCGACAAACTGCCCGGGCCCAATGATCTCAGTCCAGCTCGAAGGGCGGCGATCCGGGTCGTACAGCCGTAACGGCGTCACGGTGCTCCTCTCAAAGAGCAGGCCGCGGCGTCCAGCGGGACGCTACTGGGCCCCCTCGATCGATAGCGGCACCACGACCGTGCCCCAGTGGAGCACGAGCTCCGCGCGGTTGCCATCAACGACCGGAAAGTAGAAACAGAGTGTCTCCATGTGCGCGCCCTGCCGGGGCGCCGCCTGCACGCGAAGCACGTCCTCGTCCGGGGGATGCTTCGTGTGGAAGACGGGCTGCGCGCGGTTGAAGATGATCGTCCATCGTTGCTCCTGCGGCTCGGCCCACAGCGAGTAGGTGCCGGCCGCGAGGGTCTGCCCGTTGATCTTCGCATCGGTTGAAAGCTGGATCGTCGTGCAGTTGTCCGCGCCGGGGCACCACACGCGCCCGTACGGCACCAGCGACCCAAAGATCGCACGCCCGCGCGCCACCGGGCGGTTGTATTCAATTGTGATCGTCGTGTTTGCCACTTGCTGGCTGACCGACCCGTGCTGACTCGGCTTAGGCGCCTGAGCCCAGCCAGGCGGCGTCAGCGCGAACGCGACAAGAACGGAGACGAGCACGGCAACTGACGAAGCGGTTTTCATTGGAACCTCTCTGTGGCACCCATGGCACCCTATCTCAGCCTCTTCCCCCTCACCAGCACCAGGACGTCCCTTGGCGCAAACGTGTGCGCATACTTGGGTCCGGCGGCGTCCTGCACGAAGTTCACCGCTGCGCCGGTTTCCATGTTCTGCCAAATCGCCTCCGGGACGTCGGGGCCGAATGTGAACGTGACCCTTTGCGCCGTGTCCCCGTGGTTGATGGCGATCAACAAAATGGCGTCGGATGATTCGAGGAAGCGGGCTTCGACGACACCGGGGCCTCCGTCGATCCGGATCTCCGGCGTGACGCCCGGCATCGCGGCCAGGCGCTGCAGCAGCTCCCCCGTCGCGCGCATCCTACCGGGATCCGCCTCGAAGGCTGCCGACGGGAACGTGTCGATCAGGATGGCGCGGCCGTTTCCGTGCCTCGAAATCACTACCGCAGGATCGCCTGGACGACTGCCTTCGCGCGCGGCGAAGAGCTCGTCGAGGCCCGCGCCAGGAATCCCGCGATTCGTGGCGCCTGGCTCGTTGTTCCACGCCGGTCGCGCCGCGCTGATGAGGGTTCCGCCTCCCCGCACATAGGCCTTGAGCGCGTCGGCGACATTCGGCTGCAGCATGACGGGATAGCCCAGATAGACCACATCGTACCGGGCCGCGGCGCCGGCGCTGACCTCGTCTGGATGGATGAAGTCCGCCTGGATGTTCTGCTCGAAAAGAGCGCGATAGATGAGGAGCGTCGAGTCGCGGACGGCGGTTTCCTGTGTCACGGTGTTGTCTACAGCGAAGGAAGACAGCCGGTTATCGAGGATGGCGACGCGCGAGCGATGCGGGCGGAGCGGCCCAAAGAGGCCGGCGTTGCGGGACACGATGCCCGCAAACTCGCCGGCGATCCGCGCGCGATCCGTGATGGTTCCGTCGGGAGCGATCAGCCCGTCGCCGGTCTGCGTCGGATACCACGCGGAGTAACTGATGGCGCGTGCCCCGCGCGAGATCGACGCCCATCCCCACAGCCGCAGGTCGGCGCCGGTCACTGGCGCGGCCGCGCCCGGTCCGGCCTGCAGCTCGCCTATCCACCATCCCTTGTCGCGGGCGGCGGACCGGATGGCGTCGAGCGCGGCGGCGAGGCGGACCGGGGCCCACGCCGTCGCGGCCGACTGGGGCTTCGGATAGATCGACGTGCCGTAATGATCGACCGACCGGCTCATCCACCAATCGTCGGCATGGCCAAGACCTGATGTCATGACGACGGCAGTGCCGGAGTGGCTCGAAACCGGGCGGGCGCCGCGCGGAGCTGACGCATCCGCCATCAGCTTGAGATCCGCCTCCAGCTTGGCCGCAACGAAGGTCTTCCGGTCAAGCGCCGAGTCAGGCCGTCCCTTCAGCCATTCCCTGAAGCGCGCCTGGGTGTTCCGGCAGTAGCAGAACTGGACGAACCTGTTCAACAGATCCCCGTTGACCACGTGGGGCTCGCTCCCGACGTCAATCGCGTAGAAGGATTGATGCCGAGCAGCCGCGGCCGACACGGCGCCGATGAACGACACCATGTCGGCGCGGACGCCCGCATGATCGAGGCAGTAACCGGGCGACGCCTGCGAACCGATGCGCGCGCCCTCACCGCTGACAAAACGCGAGTCCGGGTAACGCGTGCCGATCCACTCCGGTGCCGGGTCGGTGTAAATCTGGACGATGACGCGCAGGCCCGCATCGGCGGCGAGGAAGAGCAGTTGTTCGAGCGCCTCGACATGATACTGGCCGCGCTCGGGCTCCCCGCTCTCCCAATCGATCCAGCTCCTGATGCTGTTGAAGCCCAGCGCCTTGATGGCCGCCAGGTCTCGGCGCCATGCCTCTCGTTCCGCCGCCGGATTGCGCGACACCATCGGCGCGCGGCTCGTTCCGCCGCCGTACCAGACGCCGATCGGCACGAAGGGCTCGGACGATCGTTGCGGCGATCCGCCGGCCGGCCCCAGCAGTACGATCGCCAGCGCCGCGCCCATCGCAAATCGCATGGCGACATTCTACAAGGGCTCAGGGCCTTGAAGGTCACAGGGTACCGGGTACAGGTCGGAGTACACGTGCCGTTCGCGCCACCAGCTTCGGTGGAGGTGTAGAATCCAGCGAGCGGCCAGAACGCCCTTCAGCGTTGCTTCCGCCTCGATCCCGATCCTCATGAATCCCGACACGTTCGTCACGCTGGACGACATCCGTACGGCCGCGCGGCGCGTCTCAGCCATCGCCCGCATCACTCCTCTGGTAGACGTCTCGGCCGCCGCTGGCCGGTCGCTCTTTCTCAAGTGCGAGAGCTTGCAGCCGAGCGGTGCGTTCAAAATCCGCGGCGCGTACAACATGGTTGCGCAGCTCACGGACGAGGAGCGCCGACGGGGCGTCGTCACGTTTTCGTCCGGCAACCACGGCCAGGCCATGGCGCTCGCCGCGCGCGAACTTGGGGCGCCCGCGGTCGTGGTCATGCCGACGACCGCGCCGCAGATCAAGATCGACGGCGCACGAGGATTCGGGGCGGAAGTGATCTTCGCGGGAACGACCTCAACGGCCCGCCGTCAGCGCGCCGAAACCGAGGCGTCCGCGCGTGGATTGACGATGGTGCCGCCGTTCGATCATCCGTGGATCATTGCTGGCCAGGGAACCGCGGGGTTGGAGATCCTCGAGCAGCGCCCGGACGTGACCGCCGTACTCGTGCCGATCGGCGGCGGGGGGCTGGCGGCTGGCGTTTCCGCGGCGATCAAATTGTCGCGGCCCGGCGTGAAAGTGATCGGCGTCGAACCGGCGGGGGCCGCCGCGATGAAGGCGTCCGTCGAGGCCGGACGCGCGGTTACGCTCGACAGCACCCACAGCGTCGCCGACGGCTTGATGCCGGTGCGGCCCGGCGATCTCACGTTCGCGCACGTCCGCCGCTTCGTGGACGAAGTCGTCACGGTGGACGACGACCAGATCATCGACGCGGTCCTCTGGCTGTATTCCGTGGCGCAGATCGTCGCGGAGCCCTCGGGCGCCGCAACTGTCGCCGCGGCCCTTGCCGGCGCGGGAGAGGGAACGGTTGTCGCGATCGTCAGCGGCGGCAACATGAGCATGGAGATGCTGGAGGAGTTTCAGCGGTCACGGCAATCACGCTGAGGCGCGTCGGGCGCCTCCATCGCTCGTCGTGCGATCGTGCCACGGTGGAATCGCGCCAGGGGCGGTCACGTAGCGCAGGGCTTCAGCCCTGCCAATGAATTATGGCCCTCGAACTCTTCGAGATGGAACGGATGCACTCGACGTGGGAGAACCTCGTCGAGTACGACATGAGCGAGAGCGGCGTCAGGCCGCTCACGCTGCGCGAGCTGGTGGGAATGGGGTTCGATCTCGAAGAATTTCTCGACCAACCGCTGGGATACAGCCAGTCCAACGGGACGACGGAGCTTCGCGACCGGATTGCTGCCCTCTATCCCGGAGCGGATGCCGATCGGATCGAGGTCACCAACGGCACGTCGGAGGCGAACTACCTGGTCGCGCTCAGCCAGCTCCGTCCCGGCGACGGGTTCGCGATGGAGCTCCCCAACTACATGCAGATGCCAGGGGTGGCCCGAAGCCTGGGCGCCACGGTCCGGACCTTCCGTCTGCGGCAGAACGCCGGCTGGGAACCGGACTGGGACGAGTTCGACCGCGCGGTCCTGCCGGACACGAAGCTGCTGTACGTCTCCAACCCGAACAACCCCACCGGCGCCGTGCTCTCCGACGCCGCGATGTCCCGGATCGTCTCGCGATGCGAGGCGACGGGCACATGGCTGCTGTCCGACGAGGTGTATCTCGGGGCGGAGATCGATCGGCCCAGGACGATGAGCTTCTGGGGCATGAGCGATCGCGTGATCGTCACAAGCGGGCTCTCGAAGGCCTATGGGATCCCCGGGGTCCGCATTGGCTGGATTGTCGCACCCCTGGAACTGACCGCCGCGTGCTGGACCCAGCATGATTACCTCACCATCGGCCCGAATAAGATGTCGGACCGGATAGCGCGGGTGGCGGTGGAGACACAGAACCGCGAACGCTGCTACGCGCGCACGCGAGAAATCCTGGCGCACAACGTCCCGATCGCCAGGGAGTGGATCGCCGGATTCAACGGACGCGTCACCTGGCGCGAGCCTCAGGCCGGTGCAATCGCGCTCATCAAGTACGACGCCGCCGCGCCGAGCATCGAAGTGGCCGAGCGCGTCCGGGTGAGGCAGAACACGTTAATCGTCCCAGGCTCGCACGTCGGACTCGAGGGCTATCTCCGGATCTGGCTCGGCGGCCGCGAGGACTTTTTGCGAGAGGGACTGCGGCGCATTGGTGCTGAATTGCGCCAGATTTTGCGTGGCGGCGCGTAAAGACCCTCTGCCAAATTCTTTCTGAACCCTACCGCTTGCCTTGTACCTGAGCCCTGAGCCTTTGTTAACCAAACCCGGCGCCGTGCGTAATGTTGTGTGAGGAGCCGATTTTCATGACCCACACAGTCCGTGAAGGTTTCGTTCGTGTTCTTGCCATCGTCGCGCTCGTGTCCCTGGCGTGGCCCCTGGCTGCGGCCCAGCGGACGTCGAGTCCCTCCTCGGGGGCGCGAGCCGTCGCCGGGAGCGGGCCAAGCGGGATCGGCTTCCGCCATCCGCGACGAGGGCACCGCCGAACAGACCCGCGAGCAGCTGGATCGAATCTTCGACAAATACCCGCCGGCTGTCGGGCGCGTCTTGAAGCTCGATCCCTCGCTGATGAGCCGCCCGGACTACCTGGCGCCCTATCCAATGCTTTCGGCGTTCATCGCACAGCACCCAGAAATCGCACACAATCCTGGCTATTTCCTGGAGAACGTCAACTCGCCGGCTGAGTACTTCACGGATCCGAAGAGGCACGAGCGGGAGGAGATGCTGGGGTTGCTGGCGGGGGTCGGGGTGTTTATTGCTTTCCTCGTCATCACGTCCGTGGTCGTCTGGCTGATCCGCACGATCGTGACCTCCCGGCGCTGGAATAAACTCACGAAGGCCCAGCACGAGGTCCACAGCAAGCTGCTCGACAGGTTCACGACGAACGAGGATCTGCTGGCGTACATGCAGACCCCGGCGGGGCGCCGCTTTCTGGAATCCGCGCCCATCCGGCTACCCGATGAGCCGCGTTCGATGGCGGCCCCGTTTACACGGATCCTCTGGTCCATCCAGGCCGGCATCGTGCTCGCCGTCACCGGCATCGGCATGCTCTTCCTGAGCGGAAATTTTACGACCTACGAGCCGGCGAAGTTCTTCATGGTCATCGGCGTGATCACGCTGGCGCTCGGCGGCGGCTTCATCGTGTCCGCGATCGCTGCTTATGGTTTGTCGCGCAAGCTCGGACTGCTGGATCCCGCCCCCGTGAATCATGCGTGATGTGACGGTCGCCGACATCGAACGCCTACGGGCGGATGTTGCCGCGTTGGACACGGTGTTCGTGATGGACGAGGACGCCTTTCGCGCGCTGTACGATCGCACGGCACGCGCGTTGTGGGCGTACCTGGCGCGGATGACCGGGCGCCCCGACCTCGCCGACGATCTGCTTCAGGAAACCTACTACCGGTTCCTCCGGGCTCGCGCGACCTACGAAAGCGACGCACACCGCCGCAACTCCCTGTTCCGAATCGCGACCAACCTGGCACGGGACGGCCGGCGGCGCAGCCGCGGCGCCCAACTCGTGCCGCTTCCGGGGGAGCACGACGGCGTCCCCGAGTTGCGTGCCGATGTCGATATCGAGGGGCACGCGGAGCGCCGCGCGGACCTGGGCCGCGCGATGGCGCACCTCAAGCCTCGAGAGCGGGAGATGCTCTGGCTTGCGTACGCGCAGGGCTCCACGCACCGCGACATCGCCGGCACGCTCGGGGTCAAGGCGGAAAGCGTGCGACTCCTGCTTTTCCGTGCGCGCCACAAGCTCGCGAGGCTGCTGCGCGGCGATCGACACGAGAACACGCACGAGAAAGCTGGACGCCATGATCTCTGAATGCGGCCGGGAACAGGATCTGTTGGATGCGCTGTCGGCGCGGCGCTGGCCCGAGCGGTGCGAGGAAGAACTCTGCGCCCACGTCGCCTCGTGCGCCGTCTGCGCCGATCTGGTGGACGTCGCCTCGGCTTTCCTCGATGATCGCGAATCCGCCTGGCGCGAGGCGCGCGTGCCTCCTTCTGGCGTGGTGTGGTGGCGCGCGCAGTTACGCGCGCGGGAAGAGGCCGCGCGCGCGGCCGGGCGGCCGCTCGCGTTTATCCAGGGAGTCGCCGCGTCACTCGCTGTCTGGTTGGTCGTGGCCTTGGTGAGGACTGTGCCGGCCTCGTACGTCTCGGTATTCCGCGCGTGGTTGCGTGAAGCGCTTCCAGACGTCGCGATCACGGTGCCCGATGTCGCTCGCCTCACGGCCGCGCTGCCTCTCAGCGTGCTCCTCCTCGTCGGCGCCTGGCTGTTGCTCACGCCGATTGGGATCTATTTTGCTGTAAAGGATGAGTGAGACACCGTCCCAGGTTTTCGGTTTTGAATTGTAGGTCTGGTCCTAGTTCGCTCGTCACTTCGGCGACGGCGTCAACTTGAGGATCCGGCCAGGGCGTGCGTTGGTCTGGACGCCGTTGCGGACGACCACCACGCCGTTGACGACAACGTGCGGGATGCCGGCGGCAAAGGCGTGCGGCTTCTCAAATGTCGCGGCATCGGCCACCGCCGCCGGATCGAACAGGGTCAGGTCGGCGGCGTAGCCCACTTTGACGAGCCCGCGCCGATGGAACTTGAAATGCTCCGCGGGCAACGAGGTCATCTTCCTGACCGCTTCCTCGAGGGAAATGACGTGCCGCTTGCGCACGTATTCGCCGAGCACCCGTGCGTTGTTGCCGTAGCCGCGTGGATGCGGAACGCCCTCGCCGGGACCGAGCACCGAACTGTCCGACGCGATGCCGACCTGCGGGTGCTTCATGATCCGATCGACGTCCTCGTCCGACATGAAGTGATACACCATTGACGCGCCGCCGCGAAGCATCATCTGACGCGCCGATTCAAGCTGGGCATCCAGGGAGTCGGACCCCTGGAGCTTCAGGGCGACCTGCTTGATTGACAGCCCGTTCAGGGATGAATCCGGAGAGAACGACGCGACTACCGCGAACGACAGATCTGGCAGGCCGCGCTCGGACAGCAGGCCGCGCATCTCGCCTTTGATCCGGTCCCACGTGCCGGCGTCGTTCAGCCGGCCCGCCGTGGCACTCTGACCGCCCTCGAGCGCCCACGACGGAAAGCGGATCCCGAGCGTGGAGCTTGCGGCGGTATAGGCGTATTGATCCGCTGCCACCTCGATGCCGCGCGCGCGCGCGGCATCGATGAGAGACAGCGCCCGCGCGCTCGCGCCCCATCGGTTCGGGCTGTCCACTTTCAGGTGCGAAATCTGAACGCGGCACATGGCCAGCCCACCGATGCGGATCGTCTCCTCGATCGCCGTCTCGAGCGCCGTGCCTTCGTTGCGCATGTGTGACGCGTACAGGCCGCCTTCATTTCCCGCCACCCGCGCAAGCTCGACGATCTCGGTGTTCTTCGCGTAGGTTCCCGGGACGTACTGCAGGCCGGTCGAGAAACCCACGGCGCCGTCCGCCATGGCACGCCAGACGAGCGATTTCATTTTCGCCAGCTCGGCAAGCGTCGGATCTCGATTCGCAGTGCCCATCACGGCCCGCCGCACCGTGTTGTGACCGATCAGAGTCGCGTAGTTGACCGCGGCGCCCACCTCCCGGATCTTCGTCAACGCCTCGCCGACGTCGAGCGCCGATCCCCCGCAGTTGCCCGCGACGATCGACGTCACCCCCATTCGCACGAAGTTCTCGGCGCGCGGTGTCTCGGCAACGTCGTCCGCGTGTGTGTGGACGTCAATGAACCCTGGCGCGACCACCAGGCCGGTTGCGTCGACGACTTCGATCGCTTGCGCGCCCGGCAAGAGCCCGACGGCGGCAATCAGACCATCCTTGATCGCAACATCGGCGCGCCGGCCGCGCGCACCCGAGCCGTCAACGACGAGACCCCCCCGGATCAGCAGCTCGTACCGGGGCGCCTGTGCGGCGCCGGAAGACCCGAGCAGCCCGAGGCAGCCCGCCAGAATGAGCGCAGCACCGCGGGAGCGCGAGAGTCGCATGAGCTCGAAGTATAACGGAGCGAGGAGGGTCAGGCGATCGACGATCCGAGGCCGTCGCCGACTCTCGGTGTGCGGGGGCGTGGGCGGGAGGCCCGGGCGGGGCCGACGATGAAATCGGCGTTCGCGTCCACGTCGCTGCGGTTGACGTTGATCACGTCCGGCCGCTTCACAAGCGTCTCCCCATTCTGGAGTGTCAGCTCCACACGGTACTTCCCTGGTTTCACCTTGAAGGTGAAACCTCCGGCGCTGTTAGTCGTCGCGGTCTGGCGGTCCCCGGTAGCCACGTTCACCACCTCGACCGTCCGCCCGTCGATGGCGCTGGTGCCCTCCGGACCACGCACGGTTCCGCTGATCGTGCCGTCAGCCTGGAGAGGTTTTGGACTGAGATCAAGAACCGGACCCCCGTGACAGCCACCGAGAGTCACCAGCGTGGACATGACCGCGAAGAACCATATTGCCGTCGTACGGTGCGCGCAGTGGAAACAGATTGCCCTCACATCATCCTCGCGGGCGGAAAACTGCAAGCGCGGGGCCACTGCGCGCACCGGTGAGTCAAATCACGCCTTCGTCCGACAATGGAGTCGGCTCGGGCGTGTTGTGAAAAATCACGGTGCCGCGCTCGTACGAAGCGGGCGCCGCCCCGCGCTGGCGCGACCACCACCACGCGCCTACGCCGATCAAACCAGCCAGAAATCCATACGCTCGTCTGCTCACGTCTCCTCCTGTTGCGGGACAGGACGCAACCCCAGTGCCAAAAGATCTGGCAGGTCACCGCGCGCCGAACACGACCGCGGCGCCGAGTCCATCGGAAAAACGGCCGAGCTGGACGAATGCCGGATTGGCCGACAGTCCAGATAAGAGCGCGCCAAGCCGGTCGGGTTCGTACAGCGATGTATGAATGATCAGGTACCGCACGTCGTCTCGTTTCAGCGTTTGCATCGCTACCTCGTCTGGGAGGTTGCGCAGCGCCTCCAGTCTCGAGACATACGACGCCGGATAGTAGCCGCTGTAGCCGTTAATCGTCGGCATCCAGTGGAACGTGGACATGTAGGCATAGCGCGGCTCGTTTCCGGGGAGCGCTTCGGGCGTCGGCATGGGAAACTCGGCGACTACGCCGGCGGGTTGGCGGGCGAGCCACGCATAGAGAGGCGGCGGGGTATTTGGATACGGAACCAGCCGAAGCGGCGCGACCCAGTACTCCAGCAGCAGAACGGCGGGTATGGCAACTAGCAGAATCCGGCGGCCGCGATCCCTGACCGACTCCAGCGCGGCATGGCCATACGCAGCGAGAACCGCGAGAAAGAACACCACGAAGATCCCCAGGCGCGCCGGTGCGCGAAGCGCGTCGAAGAGGGGAACGTGATCATAGAGAAAGCTGAACGTGTAACCGTAGAGCCCGAGCGACATCTCGAACGCGCCGACCAGC
>JANNHC010000085.1:0-7208 GCA_031404215.1 Acidobacteriota bacterium | reverse complement strand
CGGCTTGACCAGATCGTTCGGGCGACGCGCCAGGGCTCGCAGGCAGTCGGAGGCATTCCGACCGCCGGCCCCGGTATTGATCGTCCGCGCTGACCGGGGTGAACGGCTTCCCAAACCCATCAGGCTCCCAGGTGTCGGGCTCGAGTGTTCAACGCGGGCCGTTTCGTTCCCGGAGAACATTCAAGTCGGAAGTGACGCAGACCTTCACGGCGGCGGACAGAGCCGCCCCAGCGGGCGGGGGACGAGCCGGCGCGGCGGCACGGCATCTGGTCTGAACTCGCCAAACCGGCGACGCCGATCGAAATTTACCGCCGCAACCTCCATCGCTCCTACCTCGACGCAGTGGATGACCGGCTGAACGGCAACACTGCACCCAGTGACCGAAATCCGGTCGCTGCTGCGTGGCGAACTTCGTGCGCTCGACCTGCAGATCCGGAACGCGTGGCCCGCAGTCACCGTCGAGGTCTCGAAGCGGCATTTGCAGGATGCGCGCGACCAGATCGCGGTCTCGCTCGATCCCCGCGCCATGCGCACCCGCACGCTGCTCCCCGCCGCTGGGACGATAGAATAAGGGACCATGAGCGTCTTCACGCGCCTGCTGGTCCCGTCTCGTCGTGAATTCCTTCGGCTGCTTGGCCTGACCGGGGTCACCGCGGCGGCGGGCGTCCTGCCTTTTCGTGCGCGCGGGCGGGCCGCGCCACCGATGTTCGAGGAGATCCCGCCGTCGGCGAGCGGCATCACGTGGGTGCACGACAACGCGATGTCCGCCAACCGCTACCTGCCCGAGACGATGGGGCCCGGGGTGGCGTTCTGCGACTACGACAATGACGGCTGGGTTGACATCTTCATGGTCAACAGCGGATCGGCTGATTTCTACAAGCCCGAGAAGCCGCTCAAGAACGCGCTCTACAAGAACAACCGCAACGGCACTTTCACCGACGTCACCGACCAGGCCGGCGTCGCCGGCGGCCACGCCTTCGGCATGGGCTGCGCCATCGCCGACTACGATAACGACGGCTACCCCGATATCTTCGTCACCGCCTACGGCCGCAGTACGCTCTATCACAACAACGGCAACGGCACCTTCACCGACGTCACCGGGAAGGCCGGTCTCGCGGCGCCCGGATGGACGACGAGCGCCGTCTGGTTCGACTACGACAACGACGGCAAGCTGGATCTGTTCCTCTGCAGCTTCGTCCAGTTCTCACTCACCAGCAACGTGTTCTGCGGCGACAACAAGCTCGGGAAGCGCTTCTATTGCATTCCGCGCGTGTTCAAACCGACGCCGAGCCTGCTCTATCGCAACAACGGCGACGGCACGTTCACGGAGGTGAGCGCCGGCACCGACATTCACCGCGCGCTCGGCAAAGCGCTGGGCGTCGTCGCGACCGACATCAACGGCGACGGACTGATGGACCTGTTCGTCGCGAACGACACGGTGCAGAATTTCCTGTTTGTCAATCGGGGCAAAGGCCAGTGGGACGAGATCGGCCTGGCGGCGGAGGTGGGCTTCAGCGCCAACGGCACGCCACGCTCGGGCATGGGCGTGGACGCAGCCGACATCAACGGGGACGGCAGGCAGGACCTCTTCGTGGCCAATGTGGACCAGGAGATGTTCTCGCTCTACAGGAACGACGGCAACGAGGCCTTCTCGGACGTGGCCGCCTCGCACGGCGTCGCGCAGGCGACCCGGCTCCTGAGCGGCTGGGGTCTGAAGTTCTTCGATTACGACAACGACGGTCTCGTTGACCTGTTTCTCGCCAACGGGCACCCGGACGACATGATCGAGAGCTATTCGCAACAGGTACGGTACAAAGAGCCGCTCGTGCTGTTTCATCACGACGGCACGAAGCTGTCGAACGTCAGCCAGCAGGCGGGCCCCGTCTTTCAGAAAAGTTTCCCGGCGCGCGGTTTGGCGGTTGGCGATTGCAACAACGACGGCCGCATCGACGTCCTCATCGGCAACAACGGAGGGGCGCCGGTGCTCCTCAAGAACAACGCAGGTGAGGGGAACCACTGGGTGGGCGTGCGCCTGCAGGGGACGAGCTGCAACCGGGACGGGATCGGCGCCACGATCACCTGGTCAGCCAAAGGCACGACGCGGACCCGGTACAAAGCAAACGGCGGAAGTTACCTTTCGTCGCACGACATGCGCGAGGTGCTCGGCCTCGGCGCCGCGACACAGGTGGACTGGGTCGAGATCAAATGGCCGCTGCCAAGCGGCCGCGTGGAGCGCTTCACCGACGTTCAGATCGACCGCTACGTCACCATCGTCGAAGGCAAAGGACGGATCGGCGGCTGAGAGACGGCCCGGAAGGGCCATTGCCGAGGCGACCTGACGGTTGCATGATCGCTATTGTTAGGTTATATTCATGACTATGATTGTGACCAACATTCATGAGGCCAAAGCGAAGCTGTCAGAATTTCTCGACGCCGTGGCGGGCGGCGAGCGGGTCGTGATCTGTAAGCGGAACCGGCCCGTGGCCGAGTTGCGGGCCGTGGCCGCGACTCGGACCGAGCTTCGCCCCGTTGGCGGCGCGCACGGCCGGCTGTTGGTTCCCGCCTCGTTTTTCGAGCCGCTGTCGGATGACGACCTCGACGCGTTCGACGGTGACGCGGGGCGTGGGCGGCCGTCGCGAGCCGCCGGACGGCCCGCCCGATACGGCGGCGGCAGGAAGCCGGGCACGCGGCGGTGAAGTATCTGCTCGACACGTGCACGTTTCTCTGGATTATCGGCGGGACGGGCCAGGTGCCGGCGCGTGTGCTGCAGGCCTATCGCGACCCCGATCACGAGATCTACCTCAGCGCGGCTTCGGCGTGGGAGATCGCGCTGAAGGAGGCTCGCGGGAAGTTGCCGCTGCCCGAGCCGGCGCCGCAGTTCGTCACCGGGGAGCGCGAGGCCCACGGCATCGCGTCGCTGCCGATTGACGAGGAATCCGCGTTACACCTGTCGCGGCTCCCGGCGCTCCATCGGGATCCGTTCGATCGCATGCTCGTCAGCCAGGCGATCGTGCACGGCCTGACAATCCTGACCCCGGACCCGCTGATCACGCAGTACCCCGCCCGGACCATGTGGTGAGGCGGCGAGCCCGCCCGCCACCCGAATCCACGATAATGCTGATAGCTCATGATGCCTGACCCCGCGCCCGTGCGCGCCGGCGCGCGCACGTTCGCCGGCCTCTTCCTCGTCACCCTTGCCACGCTCACGTATCAGCTCCTGTTGACGCGGACGTTCAGCGTCACCATGTATTACCACTTTGCCTTCGTGGCGATTTCCGTGACGATGTTCGGGATGGCGGTGGGCGCACTGGCGGTGTTCCTGCGTCCGGCCGTGTTCGTGCCGGAACAGGTGCATCGACATCTCGCGATCGGCTCGGTCCTGTTCGCCGCCACAATCGTGCTGAGCTACCTCACTCACCTGGCGATTCCGTTCCTGATCGAGCCGTCGCTCGTCAGCGTGTACGCGATTGCCCTGACTTATACGGCGCTGTCTATTCCCTTCATCTTCAGCGGCGTCGTCGTGTCGCTCGCGCTCACGCGCTTTCCGGCACAGGTCAGCGCCCTCTACGCTGCCGACCTTGCCGGCGCCGCGCTCGGCTGCCTGGCCGTGGGCCCCGCGTTGCGGCTCGCGGACGCACCGACCGCAGTGCTCGCCGCCGCCGCGACGGCAGCCGTGGCGGCCGTGGTCTTCGCGGGGGACATGGCGGGGGTATCGAGTCGGCGCGGGCGCCTCGTGATGCCGTTCGCGTCGCTCTCGGTCCTGCTCATCGCGCTGACGCTGGCACACGCTGCCGCCGCGCGTCACAACGCCGCCTGGATGCGGCTCGTGTGGGTCAAGGGGCAATACGAGGCAAGACCGCTCGTCGAACGATGGAACTCCTTTTCACGCATCCGCGTGATCGGCAATCCGGAACGGTTGGTCAAGCCATCGGGGTGGGGCCTCAGCACGGCGCTACCCGCGGACCGCACGGCCCGGGAGCTCCATCTCGACATCGATTCGTACGCCGGAACGGAGCTGACGGCATACAAGGGCGATCCCGCAGACGTCGAGCACCTGAAGTACGACGTCACCAACATCGTGCATTACCTGCGGCCGGCCTCACGCGTGATCGTCGTAGGCACCGGAGGCGGTCGGGATGTGCTGTCGGCGCTGGCGTTCGACCAGAAGGCCGTCACGGGGGTTGAAATCAACGACGGGATCCTCGATCTCGTCAACCGACGCTTCGGCGATTTCACGGGACATCTCGATCGCGACCCGCGCGTCCGCTTCGTCAACGACGAAGCCCGCAGTTTCATTGCCCGCCTGAACGACAAGGCGGACATCATCCAGATTTCATTGATTGACACATGGGCCGCGACCGCGAGCGGCGCGTTCGTGTTGACCGAGAACTCGCTCTACACCGTTGACGCGTGGCGGATTTTCCTCGACCATCTCGCGCCGCGCGGCATTCTGACCGTGTCGCGCTGGTACTACGCGGACCGGCCGGGCGAGGTGTACCGGCTCGCGACGCTGGCGTCCACCACGCTCATGCAGATGGGCGTGACCAGGCCGGGCAATCATTACGCGATCGTGCGCGCCCGCCCGGGCGGCTCCGTCGGCGCGCCGGACGGCGTCGGCACGATGCTCGTGTCCAGGGATCCCCTGTCGTCGCACGACCTCGACGTGCTCGAGGCGGAAGCGTCCCGCCTGAACTTCGAGGTCGTGCAGAGTCCCCGGCACTCGGTGGATGATACCTTCGCCGCCATCGCGAGCGGGGATCGCCTCCGCGAGGCGATTGCGGGCAACCCCCTGAATATTTCCGCCCCGACCGACGACACGCCGTTCTTCTTCCACATGCTGCGCCTGCGTGACGTCTTCAACACCGCGCGCTGGCACGACCAGGGAATCGTCCGCTTCAACATGACGGCCGTCGGGGTGCTCGGTGTGCTGCTCGTGACCGTCACAGTATTGACCGTCCTGTGCATCGTCTTGCCGCTGATCCTGTCCGCGCGCGCATCGCGGCGGTCCGACCCTGCCGCGCACACAGGACTTGCCGGCGCGGCGCCGCATGTGCTCTTCTTCGCGGCCATCGGATTCGGCTTCATGCTCATCGAGATTTCGCAGGTGCAGCGGCTGACGATCTTCCTCGGCCATCCCGTCTACAGCCTGTCCGTCGTGCTGTTTTCCCTGCTCCTCTCGAGCGGGGCCGGCAGTCTCTCGACAGCCGCGCTGAGCGAGGGTGGGGAGCATCGGCGTTCGGCGCTCGTGCGAATCGGGCTGCTGGCGCTCGTCCTCGTCGGATTCGGCGCGATCACGCCCGCGGCCGTGCATCACTACGAGTCAGCCTCCACGACCGTGCGAATCGCCATCGCGGTGGCGATCCTGCTGCCGATCGGGTTCTTCATGGGCATGGCATTTCCCATCGGGATGCGGCGCGCGTTGCGCGAGGCGCCTTCAATCGCACCGTGGCTGTGGGGCGTCAATGGCGCCGCGTCCGTCTGCGCCTCGGTCCTTGCCGTCGTCATTGCACTGGGCGCCGGGATCTCGGCGGCGTTCTGGGCGGGGACTGCGTGCTACGTGATTGCGCTCTTCGCATTGACGACGACGAAGCGCGCAGAGTGATCTCGCGCAGAGAGCGCCGAGCACGCTGAGACACGCCTGAGGATGCAGCTACCAGCGGTTCCGCCGACGCCCGCCTCCGGCGGGCGACGAGAGGGTGTGAGATCCGCGGAGACAAGTCACGCTCGATCACCCGTGACTTGTCTCCACGGATCTCGCACCCTCTCGCCGCGCGAAGCGCGGGTCGGCGGAACTCTCTGCCGGCTGTCTCGGCGATCTCTGCGAGTCTCTGCGCGAGATGTTCTGGTCTCGGTCAGCGCCGGAACCCCGCGATAAATGCGACTACGGCCTGGGTGAGATCCGCTTCCACTCGTGACGTGAACGGCGACGTCCGCGGTTCGTAGCCGCCCTCTTCGAATGCCTTCGCCGTCGGCAGATATCCGAACCAGCCGTTGGTATAGCCGAAGTAAAACGTACGGGAGAACGGCGAACGGTCGCGGACGTCCATCGCAATCTCACCGAACAGTTCAACAGGCGCGGACCAGATCACCGTGTCGTTGATTGCGAGAAATCGGAGAGGCAGCCTGACCGTGGGGCGCGTGCCAGCGCCAGCGTACGCCGCAAGCTCGTCGGGCCACGCCAAGCCGTCCCGCCGCGGAGTGTCGATGGTGCTGGCCGCAAATCGCATCGTCACTGTGCTGGTCCCTGTTCCAAGCGCCGCGACGGCCGCGAGGATCCGGTCGCCGAGGAGGACCTTGAACTGGGACAGGTGCCCGCTGGAGGGATCGGGATACACGGAGTAGATCGGTGCAATGTCGCCGGCCGCGCCGTTGATGTAGAGAACCGTGCCGCCCAGTTTCTCTTCCAGGTAGGCGGTGACCGTGCCGGGAGCATCGCCGCTGATTTTCAGGTTCTGCCCGTTCATCACGGTTCCGTGCATGGCGTAGTTGGCGACCAGCGCGATCAGGCTACCGTCCGGCCGATCGAGACGGATCAGATTGACGGTGCGATCGGCCGGCCCGTCCGGGTTCAAGCCAAGCGATATCTTTCCGTCGGCGTCCCGGGCGCGGCGGTTGATATTGGCCATCGAGACGCCGGTCCCGAACGCGATGCGGGCAGGCTCAAGGTTCGTTCCGGCCGTCCGAACGGCGTCGATAAGCGTCCGAGTCACCATGCTGGTGTAATCGCGGTCCCAGTCGTGATCGGACCGCCCAAGGAGCGCCTTGTACATGTCAGGCGGGCCGACCTCTGGCGCCGCGTGCGTGTGCGTGACGCTCCACCAGACCTGCTTGGGATCGATACCGGTGTCTTTCTGGAGATCCCGGGTGACACTGTCATAGAGCGTCGGAGAGAAGAGACAGAGATCGCTCGAGATCAGGTAGAACCTGGCGTCACCTGCTTCCAACGCCACGACGCGGTGGTAGATGCGATCGAGAACTCCATTCGATTGACGGGCCTGATAGCCGAGCAGCCATTGGGAATTCTGCGGCGTGATGTCTACCTTGACGGCGGCAGCGCGAAATCCCGCAGTCCCGCTCTGGACGCTCGCGGCGGCACCTGGCGTCGTACGTGCTCCGGTCAAGTACAGGGCTGCCGCGAGGATGACTGTCAGACACGCGTGTCGAGGCATTCGAATCCTCATGGCAGGTTACGCGGACTCCGCTTAAGC
>JANNHC010000084.1:0-16090 GCA_031404215.1 Acidobacteriota bacterium | reverse complement strand
GTTCGTGGATTTCTGCGTGGGACCGCACGTGCCCTCGACCGGACGCCTCAAGGCCTTCAAGCTGCTGAACACCTCGAACGCGTACTGGAAGGGGGACGCCAGGAACCAGCCGATGCAGCGCATCTACGTCACGGCGTTTCTGAACGACGCCGACCTCAAGGCGCATGTGCTGCGGATCGAGGAGGCGAAGAAGCGGGACCATCGGAAGATCGGCAAGGATCTGGGTCTTTTCACCTTCCACCAGTGGGCGCCTGGCGCCCCGTTCTGGTTGAGCAAGGGGACCACGCTCTACAACACGCTCGCGAACTACATGCGCGACGTGCTGTTCCCGGCCGGGTACGTCGAAATCAAGACGCCGCTCGTCTACAACAAGGCGCTGTGGGAGCGATCCGGCCACTGGAAGCACTACCGGCAGAACATGTTCCTCATCGAATCCGAAGGGGAGACGATGAGCATGAAGCCGATGAACTGCCCGGGGCATTTTCTGACGTACGCCAGCGAGATGCGCAGCTATCGCGACCTCCCGCTCCGTTTCCACGAGCAAACCCCGCTGCACCGGAACGAAGCCTCGGGTGTGCTGTCCGGCCTGACGCGCGTGCGGCAGTTTTCTCAGGACGATGCGCATTGCTTTGTCACGCAGGAGCAGATTGGCGAAGAGGTCGAACGGCTGATCCGGCTCGTCCAGCGCGTGTACGGCGACTTCGGGCTGCCGTTCACGGCCAAGCTGTCGACCAGGCCCGACGAGTACCTGGGGGAAGTCGCGACCTGGGACCATGCGGAGGCGCAGCTCAAAGAGGCGCTGGATCGGGCGGCGATGCCGTACTCGATCAACGAGAAAGATGGCGCGTTTTACGGGCCGAAGATTGATTTCGACATCACGGACGCCATCGGGCGGAAGTGGCAATGCGCCACGATCCAGCTCGATTACATGCAGCCGGAGAATTTTGATCTCAAGTACATCGGCGCGGACAACACGGAGCATCGTCCGATCGTGATTCACCGGGCGATTTTCGGCAGCTTCGAGCGGTTCATCGCCCTGCTGATCGAACACTACGCGGGGGCGTTTCCGCTGTGGCTGGCGCCCGTGCAGGCGATTCTGCTGCCGATTGCGGACCGACACCTCGACTACGCGCGGTCGGTCCGAGACCAGCTGGCCGCGGCCGGCCTCCGGGCCGAGCTGGACGAGCGTCAGGAAAAGATTGGATATAAGATCCGCGAGGCCCAGCTGCAGAAGATTCCCTATATGCTGGTAGTCGGGGACAAAGAGGCCGCCGATGGTGCGGTGTCGGTTCGCAGCAGGGCGGGCGGGGACCAGGGGGCACAGCCGGTGGCGGCCTTCCTGGAGGCGGCCCTGACGGAGGCGCGCCAGAAGCGCGCGGCGTGACGTGAATGGATGGATGCCAGAGGCGTCCTGTGTGACTTGCCGATTGCCGATTGCTGATTGTTGATTGTTGATTGTTGATCGCTGATTCGTCGGTTGCCCAATCAGCAATCGTCAATCGAGAATCAGCAATTCTGGATGGAGGTTCTTATCGCTTACGACCGAAGCCCGCGGCGGGACGACCGCACCCGGGTGAATGAACGGATCAGGGTGCGCGAAGTGCGCGTCATCGACGATACCGGTCAGCAGCTGGGGATCATGCCCCCGCAGCAGGCGCTGACGATCGCAAAAGGCAAGGGGCTCGACCTGGTCGAGATTGCCGCGACGGCCACCCCCCCGGTGTGCCGCATCATGGACTTCGGGCGCTACCAGTATCAGGAGCAGAAGCGCGCCCGGCAGGCCAAGAAGCACCAGAAGATCATCGAGGTCAAAGAGATCAAGTTCCGTCCGAAAGTGGACGAGCACGACTATCAGTTCAAGAAGAAGCACATCGAGCGCTTCCTGGCTGACGGGGACAAGGTCAAGGCGACGATTTTCTTCCGCGGGCGCGAAATGGCGCACCCCGAGATCGGACGGCGGATCCTCGAGCGGTTGATCGAGGACCTGACGGACGTGGCGATCGCGGAAACGACACCGCGGCAGGAAGGCAACCAGATGCACACGATCCTGTCGCAGCGCGCGGGAAAGAAACCGGCGGCCCGCAAGGAAGCGGAGCCGAAGGAAACGGAATCGTAGGGAGTCGGATCTCTAGCAAGGAAGACGGATCATGCCGAAGTTGAAGACGCACCGTGGGGCTGCGAAGCGGTTCAAAAAGACCGCGACGGGTAAGTTCATGCGCAGCAAGGCGTTCAAGCGCCATATTCTGACCAGCAAGAGCCGCAGCCGCAAACGCGGCCTGAAAGGCACCGTCGTCGTCTCGGACGCCAATAAGAAGGAACTACGGCGGATGTTGCCCGACTGAAACGGGTACAGGGCGCGTGGCCCCCGCGAGCCGGAAGAGCGCCTGCGGCCCGAGCGAGGCGACGGAGTGAAGCGCGCGGAGCGCGCCGCCGAGCGAGCAGCAATTAAAGAGGAACAGTATGCCGAGAGTAAAGAGAGGAAACGTCCGGCGCGCGAAGCGGAAGAAGCTGCTCGCGCGCGCGAAGGGCTTTTATCAAACCAAGAGCAAGCTGTATCGCTCGGCCAAGGAATCGGTCGACACGGCGCTCAAGTATGCGTTTGTCGGGCGTCGCCGCAAAAAGCGCGATTTCCGCCGGCTCTGGGTCGTGCGCATCAACGCCGCCGCCCGCGAGAACGGCCTGACCTACGGCCAGCTGATGGCCGGACTCAAGGCCGCCGGTAATCCCATCGACCGCAAGACGCTCGCCGATCTCGCGGTGACCGAGCCTGCGGCGTTTGCGCGTCTGGTAAAGATTGCGGGAGAGGCCAGGCCTGCGCCCACGAAGCGGCCGGCCGCAGCGGCCGCCAAGGCGGCCCGTCCGAAGGCCCGCGCCACGGCATCCGCACGCGCATAAGGCGCTTTGGGAGGGTGGGCTTCGGGGCTTGGGCCGACCTGGGCCCTGTCCTGAGCTCTGAGTCCTGCATTGTCTGAATCCCAGATAGACGCGCTCCGCGCCGACTTCGAGCGCGACCTCGCGGGCGCCGGGAGCGCGACGGCGTTGCGTGCCGTGCGCGATCGCTACCTCGCGCGGAAGGGTGGCCTGGTCTCGGGCCTGCTGAAGGCGCTGGGGTCCGCGCCGCCGGGCGAGCGTCCGCGTCTCGGCAAACTGGCAAACGATCTCAAACAGCAGATTGAATCCGGGCTCGACGCACGCCTCGCCGCCGCCGCCGAGGCGCGTCCTCCGGCGGGAGCCGTCGATCTCACGCTGCCGGGCCGGCAGCCGGCGCTCGGGCACCGCCATCCGCTGACGCTGCTGCGCGAGCGGATCGAGGCCATCTTCAGCCGCATGGGGTTCCTGGTCATCGAAGGCCCCGAGCTCGAAGACGATTATCACAACTTCGAAGCGCTCAACATGCCGCCGGAACATCCCGCGCGCGACATGCAGGACACGCTGTATCTGGCGAGGCCCGTGCGTTCCGCGGCGGGCACGCCCGCCACGCTCCTCCGCACGCACACCTCCGGTATGCAGATTCGCTACATGGAGCAGCATCAGCCGCCGGTGCGCCTCATCGCGCCGGGCCGCGTGTATCGCCGCGACAACTTCGACCTGACGCACACGCCGATGTTCACGCAGGTCGAAGGACTGGTGGTCGGCGAGGACGTGTCGCTCGCGGATCTGAAGGGCACCCTGTTCGCGTTTCTTCGCGAGCTGTTCGGTGAAGAACGGAAGCTGCGTTTTCGCCCGAGCTTCTTTCCCTACACCGAACCGAGCGCCGAGGTGGACATCAGCTGTGGCGCCTGCGGCGGAACCGGCCGTGAGCGTGTTGCGTCGAAGCTCGCGGACGTTCGGGCGAGCGAAGGCGGATGCGCGATGTGCAAGCGCACGGGATGGCTCGAGATCCTTGGCAGCGGGATGGTCCATCCGGCCGTCTTCGAAGCGGTCGGATACGATCCGGAGCGCTACACCGGGTTTGCGTTCGGCATGGGGATCGAGCGCGTCGCCCTCCTCAAGTGGGGCGTCGAAGACATCCGCCTCTTCTACGAAAACGACCTCCGGTTCCTGGAGCAGTTCCCGTTGTGAGGCTCGTCTATGACTGGCTGCGTGAGCTCGTGGCCGTACCGGGGGATCCCGACGGCGCCGCGCACGAGATCGGGCTGCGCGGCTTCGAGGTGTCGGGCGTGGAGCATGGCGCCCACCCCGTCATCGATTTCGAAATCACCGCCAATCGCCCTGATTGCCTCAATCACGTGGGGCTCGCGCGCGAGGCAGCGGCGATCTGGGGGCTGCCGCTGCAAATACCCGCGACGGGGGGCCTGCCGGCATCCGGGTTCCAGGATCAGGCGGCCAGTGGGGTGCAATCGGAGAGCGGACATTCGCTCGAGATCGACCTCGAGGCGCCTGACCTCTGCCCGCGCTATTGCGCACAGGTGTTCGAGGTCAGGGTCGGCTCCTCCCCCGCGTGGCTTCGTGAACGGCTCGAGGCGGCCGGGGTGCGGCCCGTCAACACCGTGGTGGACGTCACCAACTATGTGATGCTCGAGATGGGTCAGCCGATGCACGCGTTCGACCTCGAGCGGCTTGCGCTCAGGCGATTGGTGATTCGCCGCGCGGTCGCCGGGGAACGGATGCGAACGCTCGACAACGTCGAGCGCACGCTCGATACCGAGACGCTCGTGATCGCCGACGCGGAGCGCGCGGCCGCGATCGGCGGCGTCATGGGCGGACACGACTCGGAGATTTCCGCACAGACAACCCTTATCGCACTCGAGAGCGCATACTTTCATCCCGCGTCCATCCGCCGGACAAGTAAGCGGCTCGGACTGAAGACGGAAGCGTCCACGCGCTTCGAGCGAGGCGGCGACATCAATGCGCCGCCGGCAGGCATCGCCCGCGCGGCGGCGCTCTTCGAGCGCCTGGGGACGGGAACGCCCGCGGGACCGCTCCTCGATCGCTATCCCGTCCCGCGGCAGCCCCTTCGGATCCGCCTGCGGGCGTCCCGCATTGCTCGGCTGCTCGGACAGGCCATCCCACCGGAGGACGTGCCGCGGTACCTCGAGCCGCTCGGGTTCACCGTCGTCCCGGCCGGCGATCCGGAACCAGGCTGGACGGTCACGGTGCCGACGTTCCGGGTTGACGTGCTCCGGGAAGTGGATCTCATCGAGGAGGTCGGCCGCCACTACGGCTTCGATCGGCTCCCTGTGCGGTTCCCGATCCTGGCAGCCGCCCAGGCGCCACCCGACCCGCACATCGCGCGCGATCGACTCATCCGCCAGGCGCTCACGGCCGCCGGTTTTTCGGAATCGATGACGTTCGCCTTCATCGAGCGGCAAGCGGCGCTGCCATTTTGCGAGGCGGGGATCGAGCCTACCGCCATCGCCAATCCCCTGTCCGAGAAGTTCGCGGTGCTGCGCCCGTCGCTCCTCGCCGGTCTCACGGATTCCTCCGCGCACAACCGCCGCCGCGGACGTCGCGACATCCAGCTGTTCGAGATTGGCAGCAGGTTCACGTCGGCCGGTGAAGGACGGGCGGCCGCGTGTGCCTGGACCGGCGCTGCGACAGGTGCGCACTGGTCGTCGGAAGTACGGCCGGTTGACTTCTTCGATGCGAAAGGGGCGATCGAACTGGTGTGCGCCGCCTTCGGCGTGCGCAGCCTCGAGTTCGCCGCGTCCGCCTGGGACTACCTGGTGCGCGGCCGATCCGCCGATGTGCGGTGCGGCGGCACGCTCCTCGGGACCGTCGGGCAGTTGTCCCCGCGGATCGCCGAAGCACGCGGGCTTCCGGCCGGCGAAGACATCTACGTCGCCGAGATCGATACGGATGCGCTCGCACGTGTGGCCGCCGGAGAGGACCTCCGCGCCGAATCGCTGCCGCGCTTTCCATCCATCGTTCGCGACGTGTCGATCCTGGTCGACGAAGCCTTGCCTGCCGCCTCCGTTCGTGGCACTATCCGTGCGGCGGCCCCCGCGACCCTTGCCTCGATTGTCGAGTTCGATCGCTACCAGGGCAAGGGCGTTCCCGAGGGACGCGTCAGCTTGTCGCTCCGTCTCACGTTTCAGGATCAGACACGCACGCTCACGGACGAGGAAGCCCAGAACGCGACGGAACGAATTGTAGGCGCGCTCGCTGCGGCCCACGGCGCGGAACGAAGATAAAAGGAGCACTCGATTGGCGAAAGTAGCGGTACGTGGCGTCGATCTCGAGCCGATCGATCGCCTGGAAGAAAAAGTCAAACTACTCGTCGGGATGATCGACCGGCTGCGCGCCGACCAGGCTCGCTCGGCGGACGAGAATACGCGCCTCGCGCGCGAGCTCGACGGGGCGAAGGCGCGGCTGAACGAGGCGGAAGGCGCATCGGGCGAGCTGGCGACGCTCCGGGAGGAGCGCGATCTCATACGGTCCCGGGTGGGCGAGATGCTCACCCAGATTGAAAGCCTCAACCTCTAGTGGCCCACTAGCCCATGGACCAGCACGCGTCGCGTGTGGTGACGGTCGAGATTCACGGACAGCAGTACCCGATCCGGAGCGGTCTCGATCCCGCCTACGTCGCCGAGTTGGCGGCGTACGTTGACGAAAAGATACGCCTCGCGGCGCGCGAATCGCCCGCGGGGGACACCCTGAAGCTCGCCGTGCTGGCGGCACTCAACATCGCGGACGAATACTTCCGCGGCAAAGACGACGAGCGCCGGCAGAACGACCAGTTCGCCAGCCGCGCCGCCGAACTCGAGCGCGTGCTGGACCTCGCGCTCGGCGCCGAACACGGCCGGCATCACGCCGCGGCACGCTGAGCGCCGGCCGGTACCGCGCGGCGCTCCATGTCGCGGCGTGCGCCGACTCCTCTCGACGCCGGGTCCGGAGTGAAGTAAGATCGCTGACGGAGTTTGAGTTCCCTGCTTTGCGCGTGATGGCTCGGAGGCTCGTTTGAGCCAACGTTTCACCATAAGAGAATCGCGACGCTGCGTGGTGTGCATGCCTCTGTAAGAGGAAGCCTGAAGCGCGGCTTGTGCAGCGGTTCCACCTGCTCTACGCAGGTTCATCCGACCTCCCCACACGGCAAAGCGGGGCCTTTCCTCCTCTCTCCACCTGAACGTATACGAGCTGACCTCCGGGCCCCGAGGCCCGGTTACGGGGACCTCTGCATGGCACCTTTGGGTCTAGCTGCTGTCGCGACGCTCCTTGTGAGTGTGATCGCGGGCGGCGCGCTCCTCTGGGGCGCCGCGTCACGGCGCCGCGCCGCGAACGAAGCCCTCCAGAACGCCCGCGAAGAGGCCGATCGGATCCGGCGGCAGGCGGAGCGCGACGGCGAGAGCCTCCGCAAGGAAGCCGCCCTTGAGGCGCGTGAAAAGGCGCACGAGTTGGCGGCCGAGGCCGAACGGCAGGCGCGCGATCGCCGGCAGGAAATCCTCAGCCTCGAGCAGGGGCTTGCCGACAGGACGCGCGCGCTGGCCGACCGCCTCACCTCCGCGGACCGCGCGGATCAGGATCTCCGCGTGCGAGAGAAGGCGCTGGCGGGACACGAGGCACGCGCCGCCGCCGCGACCGCGCGCACCGAGCAGCTCGTGGCCGATCGGCAGCGCGAGCTGCAACGCGTCGCGGGGCTGAGCGCGGACGAGGCCCGCGAGCTGCTCCTCAAGCAGATCGAAGGCGATGCGCGCCGTGAGGCCGCAAATCTCGTCAAGCGACTCGAGACTGAGGCGCGCGAAACCGCGGCGTTGCGCGCCCAGCAGATCATCACCGACGCCATCCAGCGCAGCGCCGCCGACCACGCGATCGAGACCACCGTCTCGGTCGTCGATTTGCCGAGCGACGATCTGAAGGGCCGGATTATCGGCCGCGAAGGGCGAAATATCCGGGCCCTTGAAACGGCCACCGGCGTCGAGTTGATCGTGGACGACACGCCCGGCGCCATCATCCTGTCCAGTTTCGATCCCTTCCGCCGCGAGGTCGCGCGACAGGCCATCGAGCGGCTCATCGCGGACGGCCGGATCCACCCCGCGCGCATCGAAGAGGTCGTCGAGAAGGTCAAGGCCGACATGCAGGAGACCGTGCGCAAGGAAGGCGAAGCGGCCGCCTTCGAGCTCGGGCTGTTCGACCTGCACCCCGAGATCCTTCGCCTGATGGGCCGTCTCAAGTTCCGCACGAGCTACGGCCAGAATGTCCTGAATCATTCGAAGGAAGTCGCGTTTCTTGCCGGGATCATGGCGAAGGAACTCGGTTTGAACGGCCACGTGGCCGCGCGCGCCGCCTTCCTGCACGATATCGGCAAGGCCATCGACCGAGATTTCCAGGGAACCCACCTCGAACTGGGCCTCGACTTCCTTCGCAAACACGGCGAGAGCGAGCCGGTCCTGATGGCCGTCGCCGCCCATCACATGGACATCGACTGGCCTTCCCTCGAAGCGATGCTCGTGCAGGCAGCCGACGCCATCTCGGCGGCACGGCCCGGGGCGCGCCGCGACATCCTGGAGTCGTACGTCAAGCGCCTCGAAAAGCTCGAAGGCATCGCGGACTCTTTCGAGGGCGTCTCGAAGGCGTTTGCGCTGCAAGCCGGTCGCGAAATCCGCATCGTCGTCGAGAGCGAACGCATCTCGGACGAGGAAACGGTGTGGCTGTCGAAGGACATCGCGCGACGGATCGAAAACGAACTGGAGTATCCGGGCCAAATCAAGGTCACGGTCATCAGGGAGACACGGGCCGTTGAGTTCGCCCGGTAGCGCCGATGACCAGGTCTCCGGGGCCGGCGAGCGCGCCCTGATCGACCGGATCCGCCGCCGCGTGCCGCCCGCGCCCGCGTCGCTCGTCGTCGGTATCGGCGACGATGCGGCGGTGGCAGTTCCGGACCGCGGCGCGCTCCAGGTGCTGACGACGGATGCGCTCGTCGAGGGTGTTCATTTCGATCGCCGCTATTCGACCCCTGCCGACATCGGGTACAAGGCGCTGGCCGTGAACATCAGCGACGTCGCCTCGATGGGGGGCGCGCCCCGCTTCGCGCTGCTGTCGCTCATGCTTCCACTCGGTATCACGACGGACGAGGTTGATGGCCTGCTCGATGGCCTGCTCGAGCTTGCCGCCGAAACGCGCGTCAGCCTCGCGGGCGGCAACATCACGCGATCCCCCGGCCCCCTCGTCGTCGATGTCACCGTAATCGGCAGCGTCAAGCCACGAAAAATCCTCACGCGCGGCGGGGCAAAGGCAGGCGACGTGTTGTATGTGACGGGTCAGATCGGCGCGGCTGCCGCGGGCCTTGCGTGGCTTCGGCGGGAGGCGGACGCACGGGGGCAGGGCGAGGAACGTGTGCGCGGGACGATCCTGCCGCGGCCGGAGAAGCCCGAGCAGGCCGAATGCGTCGCCCGGCACTGCCGCCCTGAGCCGCGCGCGCGGATCGGGGCATTGCTCGGACGCAACCGCGCCGCCAGCGCCTGCATGGACCTCAGCGACGGGCTGGCGGACGGCGTCACGCAATTGTCGGCCGCGAGCCGGACAGGCGCGACGATCGACGCGGCACTGCTGCCGATCCACCCGGGGGCGCACGCCTGGTTCGGCGGAACCGGCGAAGACGTCGTGGCCGCGTGCGTGGCGGGAGGCGACGACTACGAGCTGCTGTTTGCGGTTCCACGCCGCGCGCGACGCCGGCTGCGCACGGTTCTGCAGGAGTCGCGCGGCGTTCCGATCACCCGCATTGGCGAGCTCACCGCTGACGGCGCGGTCGGGCTCCTTCGCGACGGCCGGCTCGAAGCCCTGCCGGCCGGGTTCGTGCATTTCTAACGGCCGCCATGCTGGGGACCCTTCGCGGCCGACGCTGGCTCGATCAGCTTCTCCACACGCACGACACCCCTGAGCGGACTGCTGCCGCGTTCGCCGTTGGTGTCTTTTTTGGATTCTCCCCCTTTCTCGGGCTCCACACCGTACTTGGACTCGTCATCGCGTTCGCGTTCAACCTGAACCGTGTCGCGGTCTTGCTCGGGGTGTACTCCAACCTGCCGTGGATTCTCCCGGCGTACTACACGCTCAGCACGGCGTTAGGGGCGGCAATGCTCCAGGTCGATGTTCCGCCTGGGTTGTGGACGGAGTTCCGCGAGTCTCTCGCCGCGGCGTCGTGGGGAGAGTTTCGTGTCCTTGCGAAAACGCTGACGCCGCTCCTGTGGGCGTACGCCCTAGGGTCGCTTATCGGAGCGATCGCTCTGGCTCTAACTGCTTATCGGGCATCGCTTACGATGATTGTTGCCCACCGCGGCCGCCTCGCTGCCTCGAAGATCACAGAGGACACTGATTAACAGTCACTTGACTGTTTCACGAAGCTTGAGTTTCGGGATTTTGACCCGGGCACCGGCGGGGGTCATAATGGAGGTTCCCCGGCGGCGGAGGCTCGTCAGTTCGCTGCTCCTCATGATGTTGCTCTCGCGTTCACTCGGACGCAAGGTCGTGGCAACAGGAACCGCAGCCGTCGCTTTTGCTTTCCTGTATGAAGTTACGATTCTTGATTCGCGCTATGCGGCGCGGCGAGCGGAGCTTCGCGAGGCGACAGCCATTCCCGCTCCCGGGACCAGGCTCCGTTTCACCGCGACCGCGTATTGCCGGGGGACGACGACCGCGTCGGGCGTCAACGTCCGGAACGGCATTGCCGCCGCCGATCCTGACCTTCTGCCGGTGGGCTCGGTCATCCAGGTGGATCGGCTTGGCGAGCGGTACAACGGCATCTACACGGTGATGGATACGGGCCCGGCCGTCCAGGGTCGCCACATCGACATTTACATGTGGAATTGCGACGAAGCCAGGTACGAGTTCGGGCGGCGCTCCGCGGGCATTACCGTGCTGCGCCTGGGGTGGAACCCGCGCGCCAGCACTCCGACGCTGGTCGATCGGATGTTCCGCCAGCGGGAAGCGGCACAATCCCCCGTCGTGCCCGTCCTCGCGCCGACACCCGTCGCCGCCCCGGCGATCAAAGAGGCGGCGCCGAGAGAGCCTGGCGGGTAGGAAGGCTTTCCTGATCCCGATATTGCAGCTGGTAGAGCTTGTAGTAGAGGCCCCGTGCTCCCAGGAGATCCTGGTGGCGTCCCGACTCGCGCACCTGCCCTTTGTGCAGCACGAGGATCTTGTCCATATCCTGGATGGTTGAGAGACGGTGCGCGATGGCGATGGTCGTGCGCCCGGCCATCAGCACGCTCAACGCGTCGCGGATCAGGAGCTCGGTTTCCGTATCCACGCTCGAGGTCGCCTCGTCCAGCACGAGGATACGCGGGTTGAAGGCCAGCGCCCGCGCGAACGAGAGCAGCTGCTTCTGACCCACCGACAGCGTCGCGCCACGCTCCGCGACCGCGCTGGCGTATCCGCCGGGCAGCCGTTCGATGAAGCGATTCGCATGCACCGCCGCGGCGGCGCGGGTCACCTCCCCGTCGGTAATCGACGATTCTCCCAGCCTGATGTTGGCCGCGACCGACCCCGAGAACATGTGCACGTCCTGCAGGACGAGGCTGAAGAGCCGGCGGAGTTGCTGCAGGTCCATCTCGCGCACGTCCACCCCGTCCACGAGGATCCGCCCGCGTGTGACGTCGTAAAACCGCAGCAGCAGGTTGATGAGCGTTGACTTCCCGGCGCCTGTGGCCCCGACGATCCCGACGCGCTCGCCGGGCCGGACCTCGAATGACACGTCGCGAAGGACGTAATCTTCCCCGCCTCCGGACGTCCCCGCCGCGGCGCCGGACGGTGCGTTGTACGCGAACCACACGTGGTCGAAGACGATGTGGCCCCCGGCCGCCGGCGACTGGCGGCTCGCGGCACGCGGGTCGCTCGAATCAGGCACATCGGCCTCGAATCGCGAGTCGCCCAGCGCCGATCGCGTCGTGATCGTCACGGGCGTATCCAGCAGCTTGAAGATGCGCTCGGACGAGGCCATGGCGGCCTGAAGGACGTTGAACTTTTCCGACATGTCGCTGATCGGGCGGAAGAATCGCCCCGAGTACAGCAGGAAGGCGACGAGCGATCCGAGGGTCAGCGTGCCCTGCAGCGTCCAGCGTCCGCCGAACCAGATAATCAGCGCGGCCGCGAGCGCGCCGATGACCTCGATGGCGGGATAGAACACGGCGTAAAACCGGATCGAGTCGATGTTCGCATCGCGGTGGCCGCGATTGATGCCGTCGAACGTGTCGAAGGCGGGCTGCTCCCGGCGGAAGAGCTGCACGGTGGGCATGCCGGTGATGTGTTCCTGCAGAAACGCGTTGATGCGCGCGACCCAGGCGCGGACGGTCCGGTAGGACTCGCGCACGTTGCGGCGGAACCACTGCGTCACGATGACGATCAGGGGCAGCACGGCAAAGGTCACGAGCGCGAGCCGCCAGTCCATGGTGACGAGCACGATCATGATGCCGGCGAGCGTGAAGATGTCGCCGAAGATCGACACGACGCCCGCCGTGAACATGTCATTCAACACGTCCACATCCGTCGTCACCCTCGTCATGAGGCGGCCGACCGGGTTGCGATCGTAGAACTGGAGATCGATGCGCTGCAGGTGACGGTAAATCTGCAGGCGCATGTCGTACATGATCCGCTGTCCCGTCATCTGCAGCGTCCACGTCTGCGCGTATTCGAGCAGGAACGATCCAATCAGGATGAGGAAGAACGCGGCCGCGATGCGGTCAACGCCGCGGAGGTCGCCCTCCGCGATGTAGCGGTCGATCGCGAGCTTCATCAGGTATGGCTGGGCGAGTTGCAGGATCGACGCCGAGATGATGGCGGCGAGCGCCACCGCCACCTGCGGCTTGTACGGCCGCAAGTACTGCAGCAACCGCCGCATGAGCGTGGCGTCGTAAGCCTTGCCGAGGACTTCTTCTTCGTGAAATGACATGGGTCTTCAATTGCCAGTTGCCAGTGCCAAGTCCCCGGCGCCTCGCCGGCCAACTGGACACTGGATACTGCTCATTGGCGTCTCTGATACTGAGCGACTGTGATTCAGCTCGCGGCCAGTTCCTCTTCCAGGAGCTGCTTCCTGTATAACGCCGCGTAGAGGCCGCCGCGCGCGACGAGCGCGTCGTGATGGCCGCGTTCGACGATCCGGCCATGCTCGAGGACGACAATCAGATCGGCGTCGCGCACGGTGGACACGCGGTGCGCGACGATGATTGACGTGCGTTGCCGCATGACGCCGCGCAACCGCCCGAGAATCTCCTCCTCCGAAAATGTATCCACCGCCGACAGCGCATCGTCGAGGATGAGCACTGTGGGATCGACCATGAGGGCGCGCGCCAGCGCCGTGCGCTGCTTCTGCCCGCCCGATAACGTGATGCCACGCTCGCCCACTGCGGTCTGGTAGCCCTTGGGAAACGACTCGATGTCCGTGTCGAGCCGCGCGACCGCGGCGGCCTCGCGCATGCGGCGCTCGAGTTCCCCATTCGCCCGCACCCCAAAGGCGATGTTTTCGGCGATGGTCACGGAGAACAGGAAGGGCTCCTGCGGCACGACGCCGATGGCGCCGCGCAACCGCTCGAGCGGAATCTCGCGCACGTCAACGCCGTCCACGAACACCGTGCCGGGCGGCGGCTCGTGCAGCCGTGGCAACAGCGAGATCAACGTGGACTTTCCCGACCCGGTCGCGCCGACGATGGCTACCGTCTGACCTGGCTCGATGCGAAGCGAGATGTGCTCGAGCACAGGCCGGGCGGCTCCGGGATACCTGAACGTCAGATCCCGGAAGTCAATCGCGCCGGTCAGTGGCGCGGATCGACCGGCGGCGGTGACGTGGGCATCGCTGATGTCGGGCGAAGCGTCCAGGACGTCGAGCATACGCTTCCACGACGCCATGCCCCGCTGCAGCATGTTCGTGACCCACCCGAACGCGATCATCGGCCAGCTGAGCATCACCAGATACGAGTTGAACGCGACGAACTCCCCGAGCGTGATGCGGCCGTTGATGACTTCGCGGCTCCCCGCCCACAACACGAGCAGCGATCCGAAGCCGAGAAAGAGCGTCATGCTCGGATAGAACATCCCCTGAAGGCGAATCAGCACGCGGTTCCGGCGCACGTACTCGTCGTTGGCCTCGCGGAACCGCTGGATCTCGTGCTCTTCCTGGTTGTAGGCGCGGACGACGCGGACGCCGGCGAGTGCCTCCTGTACGACGGCGCTCAAGTCGGCAAGCTGGGCCTGGATGGCTTCGAAGCGGCGGTGAATCGCGCTGCCGAAATACTTGACGCTCACCGACACCAGCGGGAGGGGCAACAGCGCGATGAGCGTCAACCGTCCGTCGATTGACGACATCAGGACGATGGCGACGGCAAAGACGAGGAGGGTGCTCGCCGAATACATCACCGCCGGGCCGATCATCATGCGCACCGCATTGAGATCGTTCGTCGCGCGCGACATGAGGTCGCCGGTACGGCGCGCCTGGTAATACGCCAGCGGCATCTGCTGCAGCCGTGCGAAAAACTCGTTGCGGATGTCGTACTCGATTTCGCGCGACGCGCCGATGATGATGCGCCGCATCAGGAAGAGAAACACCGATCGCACGCACGAGACCGCCAGGATGAGCGTGGCGTACGTCACCAGCTTCTGGCGCGTCACCGCGCGGCTCAGGTCGTCAATCGCGAACTTCAGGACCCAGGGACCGAGCAGCTGAAATATCGAGGAGAGCACGACGCAGATGAGGCCGAGCAGGAAGGCGCGACGGTAGCGGACAACGTACGGAAGAAGACGGCGGAACGCGGGGCGCATCCTACTGAGTATATAGGGCGCGGAGTCTCAGGGAGCGCGCGGAGGAAACGGCCACCACAGAGACGCAGTGACACACAGGAAGAGAGGTTGCGTGCGCGAAGCGCGGACGCGACGTCTCGGTGTCACCGTGTCTCTACCGCGTGCCCCGTTGCGCTCGGCCTTGTAGTTTTTCAGGGAGTAGGGGTCGGCGCCCGTACCGGAGTAGTCGCCCGCCGGGAGGAGCTCCCCCTGGATGCCATTCCTGTCCGGATCGAAATTCGTGTTGACCAGCGTGAACGGAGATCCGCTCAGCGCGCGCGCGACGGACGGATTTGGGGGTTCAGGTTCAGCGTCATCAGAAGATCGCGCCCTCGAGAGTGCACGTAGTCCGCGCTGACGGACAGATCTGCTCTCAGCTGCCGCTCGAATCCTACGGTAAGCTCGTCGGTGTACGGCGATCCGGCAAGGCCGGCACGAACCAGCGGCGCGCGTCCCGTATGCGCGGGTTGAGCAATCGGAATGCCGCATGGTAGTCTGGAGGGGCCTACCCAGCAGGCTGCCCGCGCTCTCGCAGAGACGGAGAGCGTGTTCCTTAACATCCCGGGGCGAGACCACTCATGCGCACACGTGCCGCAGCGATATTCGTCTGGTGTGTAGTGTTCGGGCTGGTGCCCACGCCTGCGTGGGCGCAGTTCCAGGCAAAACGCATCACTGACCCGGCTACCGGCGAGAAGTATCACGTGGAGGTCGGCGGGTACTTCTGGAATCCAACGCCCGAGATCTCGATCACAAGCGAGTCGCTTCCGGGCATCAAGGGATCGCGGATCGATTTCGTCAACGACCTTGGGATCGAGAAGACGCGGTTCAAGCAGATCAAAATCGTGCTGCGCCCGGCGAAGAAGCACAAGTTCCGCTTCGAGTACACGCCAATCACCTACGATGCCGTCGGGGTGATCAGGGCCAACATCATCTTCAACGGGATCGAGTTTCCTCTGTCGCTGCCGGTCGCGACCAACCTTCAGTGGAAGGCGTACCGGTTCGGCTACGAGTGGGACGTCGTCTCCCGCGACCGCGGTTTTTTCGGTATCCTGCTCGAGGCCAAATACACGGAGGTCGAGGCGACGCTGCAGAACTTCTTCGATACGGAGTTCGTCAGCGCGCGCGCGCCAATCCCAGCCATCGGTGTCATCGGCCGGGTCTATTTCGTCCCGAATATTTCGCTGACCGCCGAATTCAGCGGAATCAAGGTCCCGGAGAGCATCAGCGACGACTACCGCGCGAAGTATTTCGACTTCGACATCTACGGCACGGTGAACTTCACCGATCACTTCGGCGCGCAGGCGGGCTACCGGTCATTCGATGTGTTCTACAAGGTCAAAGGGGACGAAGGAGAGTTGAAGCTGAAAGGTCTCTATTTCGGCGGGGTCGC